>NZ_JBLTJC010000133.1:0-26140 GCF_048158785.1 Streptomyces colwelliae
GGTGGGATCAGGCGGATCAGGTGGTCGACGAGTTCGGTGATGCCCTGGCCGCCGAGGGCCGAGCCGAACAGGAGCGGGTGGACGGAGCCGTCGGCGGTGCGGGCGGCGAGGGACTTGCGCAGGTCGTCCGGGGTGGGGTGCGGGCCGTCGACGACGGCCGCGAGGATGTCCGGGTCGACCTCGGCGAGTGCCTCGGCCAGCTCCGGGTCGTAGGGCGGGCGGGGCCGTACGCGTGCCGCGGGCGTGCCGAGGGCGGTCACGTCCGTCAGCGGTACGACGTGCGGGGTCAGCCGGCGGCGGATGTCCGCGACCAGGTCGTCGGCGCGGGCGCCCGCCCGGTCGATCTTGTTGACGAGGACGAGCGTGGGCAGCCGTAGCCGACGCAGGGTCCGCATCAGGACCCGGGTCTGTGCCTGGACGCCCTCCACGGCGGAGAGCAGCAGGACCGCGCCGTCGAGCACCTCCAGGGCGCGCTCGACCTCCGCGATGAAGTCCGAGTGTCCCGGGGTGTCGATCAGGTTGATCTGGGTGTCGCCGGACGTGAACGCGGCGACGGCCGAGCGGATGGTGATCCCGCGCTGCCGCTCGATCGCGCCGTCGTCCGTACGGGTGTCACCCGCGTCGACGCTGCCGAGCCGGTCGATCGCGCCGTGGTCGAACAGCAGCCGCTCGGTGAGGCTGGTCTTACCGGCGTCGACGTGGGCCAGAATTCCGATGTTCAGGGTGTGCATGCGTGATCGAGTCCTCGAGAACCGTCGTCCAGTGGGGAAGCTGGTGGATTCCGAGGAGTCGGCGCATCTGGGGCTCCTGACATGCGGGGGAGTACAGGCGCCGCCATCATGGCGTGCGGGAGTGGGCGGTACGCAACCCGTTTTCGCGGGTCAGTAGCATGAACCACGGCCGGGAATGATCATGCGAGGAGCAGCAGATCGTGCGAGACATCGCCGTGTTCAGCGGGAGTGCCCACCCCGAGTTGGCCAGGGAGGTCTGCGCGCATCTCGGTGTTCCGCTCAGCCCCACCCGGGTCAGCCGGTTCGCCAACGACTGCCTGGAGGTGCAGCTCCAGGCCAACTGCCGGGAACGGGACGTCTTTCTGATCCAGCCGCTCGTCAAGCCGGTTCAAGAGAACTTGGTGGAGCTGCTGTTGATGTGCGACGCGGCGCGCGGTGCCTCCGCCGGGCGGATCACCGTCGTCATGCCGCACTACTCGTACGCCCGCTCCGACAAGAAGGACGCCCCGCGCATCTCGCTGGGCGGACGGCTGGTCGCCGACCTCATGGTGGCGGCGGGCGCGAGCCGCGTGCTGGCCATGACCCTGCACTCGCCGCAGGTGCACGGCTTCTTCTCGGTGCCGGTCGACCACCTGCACGCACTGCGCGAACTCGCCGCGCACTTCCGGCAGTACGACCTCTCCCGCACCACCGTCGTCTCCCCGGACCTCGGCAACGCCAAGGAGGCCGCCGCGTTCGCCCGGCTGATCGGCGCACAGGTGGCCGCCGGCGCCAAGCAGCGGTACGCGGACGACCGGGTGGTCATCAGCTCCGTCATCGGCGATATCGCGGACCGGGACGTCATCGTCCTGGACGACGAGATCGCCAAGGGCAGCACCGTGCTCGAACTCCTGGACCGGCTGCGGGAGTTGGGGCCGCGCTCGATCCGAGTGGCCTGCACGCACGGCCTGTTCGCGTCGGGCGCGCTGAAGCGGATCGGGGAGCAGCCCGACGTACTGGAGATCGTCTGCACCAACACGGTGCCGGTGCCCGAGGAGGAGCGCACCGAGAAGCTGCGCATCCTGTCCATCGCCCCGGCGCTCGCCGAGGCCGTGCGCCGCATTCACAACGGCGAGTCCGTCAGCGCCCTGTTCGACGCGCCGCCGAACGAATAGACATGAGGGGATGGAGCAACGCTCGGCAGCACCGAGGTGATCAGGAGGACTCGCCGTGGCGAAGGCGAAGTTCGAGCGGACCAAACCCCATGTGAACGTCGGCACCATCGGTCACATCGATCACGGCAAGACCACGCTTACGGCGGCCATCACGAAGGTGCTGCACGACCGGTTCCCCGACCTCAACCCCTTCACGCCGTTCGACCAGATCGACAAGGCGCCCGAGGAACGGCAGCGCGGCATCACGATCTCGATCGCCCATGTCGAGTACCAGACCGAACACCGGCACTACGCGCACGTCGACTGCCCCGGGCACGCCGACTACATCAAGAACATGATCACCGGCGCCGCCCAGATGGACGGCGCGATCCTGGTCGTCGCGGCCACCGACGGACCCATGCCGCAGACCAAGGAACACGTGCTGCTGGCCCGGCAGGTCGGCGTGCCGTACATCGTCGTCGCCCTCAACAAGACGGACATGGTCGACGACGAGGAGATCCTGGAACTGGTCGAACTGGAGGTGCGCGAGCTGCTCACCGAGTACGAGTTCCCCGGCGACGACCTCCCGGTGGTCAAGGTGTCCGCGCTGAAGGCCCTCGAAGGGGACCCGATGTGGACCGCTTCGGTGCTCGAACTCCTCGCCGCCGTCGACGAGTTCGTGCCCCAGCCGGTACGGGACGTGGACCGGCCGTTCCTGCTGCCGATCGAGGACGTCTTCACCATCACCGGGCGCGGCACGGTCGTCACCGGCCGGATCGAGCGCGGGGTGCTGAAGGTCAACAACGAGGTGGAGATCATCGGCATCCACCCGCAGAAGACCCGGACGACCGTCACCGGCATCGAGATGTTCCGCAAACTCCTCGACGAGGGCCGGGCCGGCGAGAACGTCGGACTGCTGCTGCGCGGGGTCAAGCGCGAGGACGTGGAGCGCGGCCAGGTCGTCATCAAACCCGGATCGGTCACCCCGCACGTCGAGTTCGAGGCCCGCGCCTACATCCTCTCCAAGGACGAGGGCGGCCGGCACACGCCCTTCTTCCACAACTACCGGCCGCAGTTCTACTTCCGCACGACGGACGTGACCGGGGTGGTGACCCTGCCGAAGGGCACCGAGATGGTCATGCCGGGCGACAACACGACCATGCACGTCGAGCTGATCCAACCCATCGCGATGGAGGAGGGGTTGAAGTTCGCGATCCGTGAGGGCGGGCGGACCGTGGGCGCCGGTCAGGTCACCAAGATCCTCAAGTAGCCCTGCCGGCAAGGGAGATCGCGGGAGATCGCGGAAGAGCACGGCTCATGCGGAAGAGCACGGCTCATAACGTGCCGGACGTGGCCTCGGGCTGCTCCAGGGCCGCGTCCAGCGTCGGCTGCGGCGGCAGCAGCCGATTGAGGCCGGTGACCCGCAGGATGCGCAGCGTCAGCGGGTGCGTGCAGACGAGATGCAGCCTGCCGCCGCGCTCCACCACTCGCTGCCGTGCCCGGAACAGCAGGCGCAGCCCCGAGCAGTCGAAGAACTCGACCTGCCTCAGGTCGATCACGATCCGCGCGCGGGGCCGTGCCGTCACCCGGTCCAGATACGGCAGGATCTCCGTCGCCGCGGCGATGTCGATCTCCCCGCGGAACTCCAGGACCGTGAACCCGCGGTCCCGGTGGATCCGCAGATACCGGGTCAGCGGCGCGGGTTCCTGCTGCACGTCCACATCGCCTCCAACCGGCCCTCGGTGAAGCGGGGTTGAGCGTAGAAGCGCTCCCCGCCCTGCAAGTTACCCTCGATGGAGTGAATTTGAGCATGTTCGATTGACATATGTCTTCGAATCTAGCCAGAGCTTTCTGTGATGTGCGCGGCAGCCACGGACCGGCGTACGCCCCGTCTCACGACAGCGCGTGCCAGGCCTTCGACAGTGCCTGCCGGAACTGCTCGCTCTGATGCGCCGTGAGCTGGGCGACCATCCGCTCCTCCAGCTCCCGCACGGGCTCGGCGCAGCCCGTCAGCAGCTCGCGCCCCTCCTCGGTGAGCAGGATCAGCAGCTCGCGGCGATTGCGCGGATTGCGCTCCCGGCGGATCAGCCCGCGCCCCTCCAGGGAGCGCACGAGGTCGGCGATGGACTGCGCGGTGACGAAGGAGTCGCGGGCCAGCTGCGCCGCGGACAGGCCGTCGTGTCGCTCCAGGACCGTGAGCGCGGTGTACTGGAGTGCGGTGATCCCGTACGGCTTGACCAGCTCGTCCAGGCGTGAGCGGACCACCAGCTCCACCTGCTTGACCATGTACAGCAGGGACGGGGGTGCCTTTGTCGCTGGGGCGCCAACCAGGGATTCAGCCATGGATTCACCCTAGAGCATTGACAGGAAACCTGTCTGTAATGAGACTGCGGACCAGACGAGAAACCAACAGGAATCCTGTTGGTTGAAATCTTGGCAACGATGCTGAGGAGTGGCGATGACCGCCTTCGAGATCGAACCCGGCCGCCTGTTCGTCGGGGGCCGCTGGCGCGAGGCCGCCGACGGAGCGCGCACCGAGGTGGTCGACCCGTCCCGGGGCCGGGTCGTCACCACGGTCGCGGAGGCCGGCCCCGCCGATGTGGACGCCGCCGTCCGCGCCGCCCGCGAGGCCTTCGACAACGGCCACTGGTCCGGACTGAGCGGCCGCGAACGCGGCCGGATCCTGCACCGCGTCGCCGAACTGATCCGTGAGAACGCCGACGAACTGGCCCAGTTGGAGAGCCTCGACGTAGGCAAGCCCATCACCCTGTGCCACGCCGTCGACGTGACCAACGCGGCCAACGACTACGAGCACTACGCCGCCCTCGCCCACTCCCTGGACGGCGCCACCCGCGACACCCCGCTCAACGCGCTCGCCTACACCAAGCGCGAGCCGCTCGGCGTGGTGGCCGCGATCACCCCCTTCAACTTCCCGTTGATCCTGGCCGGTTCGAAACTCGCCCCCGCCCTCGCGGCCGGCAACACCGTGGTCCACAAGCCCGCCGACGAGACCCCGCTCAGCGCCCTCTACATGGCCGGACTGCTCCAGCGGGCCGGCGTCCCCGACGGCGTCGTCAACGTCGTCACCGGCGCGGGCCCGGTCGCCGGTGAGGCCCTGCTGCGGCATGCCGGCGTCGACAAGATCGCGTTCACCGGCTCCACCGCGGTCGGCCGGCACGCCGCGAGCGTCGCCGGCGAGAACCTCACGCCCGTGACCATGGAACTCGGCGGCAACGCGGCCCACATCGTCTTCGAGGACGCCGACCTGGAGAAGGCCGTCGGCGCGGTCATCAAGGGCTTCGTCTTCAACACCGGCCAGTTCTGCATGGGCGGCCCGCGCCTGCTGGTGGCCCGCCCCGTCTACAGCACCCTCCTCAACATCCTCGCCGACGCCGTCCCCGGAGTGCCGCTCGGCGACCCCCGGCTGCCCGAGACCGTCGTAGGCCCGATGGCGGGGGAGAAGCACCTGCGCAAGGTTGAGGAGTACGTCGACCTCGCCCGCAAGGAGGGCGCCCGCATCGTCTGCGGCGGCGAACGCCTCGACCTGGACGGCGGCTACTACTACAAGCCCACGGTCATCGCCGACCTCGCGAACGACTCGCGGGTGATCCAGGAGGAGATCTTCGGCCCGGTCCTCACCGTGCAGCCCTTCGACACCGAGGACGAGGCCGTCGAACTCGCCAACTCCACGCCCTACGGCCTGGCTTCGGGCATCCAGACCGGCAACCTCGGCCGCGCCCACCGCATCGCCGACCGGCTCCAGGCGGGCATCGTCTGGATCAACGACTGGGCGATGCTCGACCCCAACGTCCCCTTCGGCGGCGTCAAGGACTCCGGCTTCGGCCGCGAGTACGGCCCCGAGGGCCTCGCCGCCTACACCCGGACCAAGTCCGTCGTCGTCTCCCTCGACTGACCACACCCGTCAACTCGACCGACCACGCCCGTCAACTCAACTGATCACGCCCGTCAACTCAACTGATCACGCCCGTCAACTCAACTGATCACGTCCACCAAGGAGTTCGTACGATGTCCACCACCACGCGCGCGGCCGTCGTCGAGTCGGGCGGCGCACCGTTCACCCTCACCGATGTCGAACTGGCCGAGCCGGGCCCGCACGAGGCGCTCGTCCGGGTCGTCGCGACTGGCCTGTGCCACACCGACCTCGGAGTGGCGAGCGGCGGACTGCCCTTTCCGCTCCCCGGAGTTCTCGGCCACGAGGGCGCCGGTGTCGTCGAGGAGGTCGGCTCGGCCGTCACCGGTGTCGCACCCGGCGATCATGTCGTGCTGTCCTTCACGTCCTGCGGCGACTGCCGCAACTGCCAGGGCGGACACCCCGCCTACTGCGCGACCTGGCTGCCGCTGAACCTCATCGGCGGCCGGCGCGCCGACGGCAGCAGCACCATCAGCCGCGACGGCGAGTCCCTCGGCGGGCACTTCTTCGGCCAGTCCTCGTTCGCCGAGCGGGCGTTGGTCGACGAGCGCAGCCTGGTCAAGGTCGACCCGGACGTGCCGCTGGAGTCGATCGCCCCGCTGGGCTGCGGGGTTCAGACCGGAGTCGGCGCCGTCTGGAACGTCCTCAAGCCGCGACTGGGCGACTCGATCGTGGTGCTCGGCGCCGGAGCCGTGGGCCTTTCCGCGGTGATGGCAGCCGCGCTCACCCCGGCCACCCGGATCATCGCCGTCGACCGGGTGGCCGAACGGCTGTCACTGGCAAAGGAGTTGGGGGCCACCCACACCGTCGACGCGGGAGAGGCCGACCTCGGCGAGACCCTCGCGGTACTGACCGACGGCCAGGGAGCCGACGGCATCGTCGAGACGACCGGCAATGTCGGCGTCCTCCGCCAGGGCGCCGACGCGCTCGCCGCCCGGGGCACGCTGGTCGTCGTAGGAGCGCCGCCGTTCGGCAGCGAAGTCGCCCTGGACGTCAACGGGTTGATCCCCGGGAAGCGCATCGTGGGCCTCACCCTCGGCGACAGCGAGACGCAGAGCTTCATCCCCGCGCTCGTGCGGCTGGTGAAGGAGGGGCGGCTCCCGCTGCACCGCCTGATCAGTACCTATCCGTTCGCGGACATCGACCAGGCGGTGCGGGACATGAGCGCGGGCAAGGCGATCAAGCCCGTGCTCACCTTCTGACCTGTTCGGTCGGTCAGTCGACCGTCAGCACCAGCTTGCCCGCGGTGCGGCCGGTGGCGCCGAGCGTGTGTGCCTCGGCGGCATCGGCCAGCGGGAACGTCCCGGCGATCGTCGCGCGCAGCTTCCCCGCCTCGACGAGTTCCGCGATCGACTCCATGTCGGCGCGGTCGGCGTCGACGAGCATCCGGACCGCCCGTACGCCGAGCCGCTCGGCCTCCTCGTAGAAGTCCGGCTTGCCCATCGGCACGATGGAGACCACGATCCCGCCCGGGCGCAGCACCCGCAGCGACTTGAGCGCGGTGTCGCCGCCGAGCATGTCCAGGACGACGTCCACGTCCTTCACGGCCTCGCTGAAGTCGGTCTCCCGGTAGTCGATCGCCTCGTCGACGCCGAGCTCACGCAGGAAGTCGTGCTTGGCCGCGCTCGCCGTGCCGATCACATACGCGCCGCGCGCCTTGGCGATCTGTACGGCCACGTGTCCGACCCCGCCGGCCGCCGCGTGGATCAACACCCGCTGCCCGGGCTGGACTTGGGTGTTCTCCACCAGTGCCTGCCACGCGGTCAGCGAGACCAGGGGCAGTGCGCCCGCCTGGACGTGGTCGATCCCGGCCGGCTTGCGGACGAAGGCGCGGGCCGGGGCGGTGACGTACTCGGCGTGCGAGCCGTAGCCCCACGGGTAGGACAGCATCCCGAAGACCTCGTCGCCGGGTGCGAGACGGGCGACACCGACGCCGACGGCCTCGACGACGCCGGAGACGTCCCAGCCGAGGACGAAGGGGGGCTCGCCGAGGAAGCCGCCGGTGGCGCGGTGCTTCCAGTCGGTGGGGTTGAGCCCGGCGGCGCGGACCCGGATCAGGATCTCGTTGGCGCGCGGCGCGGGGCGCTCGACCTCGGCGACCTCGAGGACCTCGGGACCGCCGAGGGTGTGCTGGGTGATGACGCGCATGGTGTTCACAGTGCTCATGGTCAGTCAGCCTGCCGGGTCCCGCACCACAAGAAAATGGCACGATGGCCAACCTTCGATAGAATCGTGCCATGCGGCATGTGGAACGGGTCGTGGTCCTGGCGCTCGACGGCGTCTACCCCTTCGAGCTGGGCATCCCCAGCCGCATCTTCGGCGCGGCCGACGGCCGCTACGAGGTGCTGACCTGCACGGTCGACGGCAGTCCGGTGCGCACCAGCGCCGACTTCTCGGTCGCGGTGGAGCACGGCCCCGAGATCCTCGATACGGCGGACACCGTCGTGGTCGCCTCCATGGCGACCCCGCGCATCCCCGAGGGCCTGCCCGCCGAGATCGCCGCCGCCCTGGCCCGGATCCGCCCGGACGCACGCATCGTCTCGATCTGCACGGCCGCCTTCGTGCTCGCCGCCGCCGGTCTCCTCGACGGCCGCCGAGCCACCACCCACTGGCAGGTCGTCGACCGCTTCCGAACGCTGTATCCGCAGGTCGACCTGGACCCGGACGTGCTTTTCGTGCACGACGGCCGGATCCTCACCTCCGCCGGCGCGGCCTCCGGAGTCGACATCTGCCTGCACATCGTGCGCACGGACCACGGCAGCGAACTCGCCAACGCGGTCGCCCGCAGCTGCGTCGTCCCGCCGTTTCGCGACGGCGGCCAGGCCCAGTACATTCCGCAGCCGGTGCCGGACTGCGGGGTCACCAGTACGGCCGCCACCCGCGACTGGGCCCTGACCCGCCTCGACGAGCCCCTCGCCCTGACCGACCTCGCCCGGCACGCCGGCATGAGCCTGCGCACCTTCGCCCGCCGCTTCAACGACGAGGTGGGCCTCAGCCCCGGCCGCTGGCTGATCCAGCAGCGGGTCACCCGCGCCCGCGACCTCCTGGAGGCGAGCGACCTGTCGGTCGACCAGATCGCCGGCCGCGTCGGCTTCGCGACGGGCGCGTCCCTGCGACAGCATCTGCACGCGGCGATCGGGGTCTCCCCGCAGGCATACCGGCGTACGTTCCAGGAAACCCGCTGAACCCCCAACGTTTCGGCCCGCCCGTGCGTCGTAGGAACACGACACAAGGGGGCAGGGCATGCGCAGAGGGTTCGCGGGGGTCGCCGTACTGGTGGCCGTGACGGCGGTGGGATGCGGCACGGAGGACGGGAAGGACACCGTGGTCGCGGGCACACCGCCGGCCACGCCCTACGCCGGACCGCTGTACGTACCGGCCACCGACTCCGACGAGTCGGGTGCCGCCGGCCGGGCGCTGGAGTGCGACGGCAAGATGTACGCGGGCGGCGACGCCGAGACCTGGAGCAAAGGCGACGGAGGCAAGAACCCCGAGGGCGGCCTGCGGGCGTACTTCGACATCGAGCAGCCGGACGTGCCCCGCACGGGCTACCGCGTCGAGCGCAAGGCGGACGGGCGTGTCCTGTTCTCCTACGACGTCGGCGGCCGTACGAAGGTCGCCGTCGTCGTCGCCAAGGACGGGAAGCACAGGCCGGGTTGGGGCCCCGAGACCAGCGCCTCCTGCGACCCGGCCGAGCTCCCGGCGAGCTTCACCAAGGCGCACGGATACGAGATCTGGACCGACAAGGACGGACATCGACTGCCGACCACGGTGGTGAGCAGCTCGGTCGGGGCCGCGCACTGCGACTGGCAGAAGGCGCACTTCCTGGAGACCGGCGACGGCGAGAACGGCAGACTGTACGCGCGCGATCCGGACGGGGTGCTCGAACCCGGCATGCTCACCGCCTCCTACGACGGCGATGTCCGCATGCCCGCGAGCGCCCGCGACACCGGATACCGGTACCAGGACTGGCAGTTGTGGCTCACGCCTGACGCCTCGAAGGCGTACGTCCGCACGCCCGACGGCGTGCAGGCGTGGCCCTTGGTCAAGGACGGCATGCGCTGCATGTGAGCGTCCGTCACCGGCTCATGTGCAGGGCGACCAGCAACTGCCAGACCTGGTCGGCGATTTCCTCCGCCGTGCCCTCCAACAGCCCGTGCAGCCAGTCGGCGAGGACCCCGCCGAAGGTCCCGGCGACCGCCGAGGCGACCAGCGGGGCGTCCGCCGCGCCCGCGAGTTCGCGCTCGCGGAGGCTGTAGGCGCGCAGGTCCCGGTGCAGGACCCGGCCGAGCGGACCGCCGCCGCCCGGGCTCAACAGGGCGCGATACAGCGCCGCGTGGGGGAGGAGCCCGGCGAAGAACTCCGGCAGCGCCGGCGGCGCGTGCACCGGGTCGGGCCGGCCGCGCCACGCGTGCAACGCTTCCACGGCTTCCCGTACGACGTCCGCGCAGGCGTCGACCGCAAGCGCTTCCAGGCCGTCGTAGTGGACGTAGAACGTGGCCCGGCCGACCCCCGCCCGGCGCGCCAGGGCGGCGACACCGACCTCCTCCAGGGGGCGTTCGGCGCACTCGTCGAGGAGGGCCTGGCGCAGCCGTGCCCGGGTGCGGGCGGTCCGCCGGTCCTCGGGCTCGGCGCGGCTCACCGGGCGATCAGGACGGCGGCCAGGGCCAGCGCGCCGGGCAGCGCCTGGGCGAACAGGATGCGCCGGTTCGCCGTCACCGTGCCGTAGACGCCCGCGATGACGACACAGCTCAGGAAGAACACCTGGGCGCGGAAGCCGGTCGGGTCGGCGGCGATCAGGCCCCAGATCAGGCCCGCGGCCAGGAAGCCGTTGTACAGGCCCTGGTTGGCGGCGAGCGGTGCGGTGGCTCTGGCCATCTCGGGGTCGAAACCGTGGAGACCGCGCCCGGGCTTCTTCTCCCACAGGAACATTTCCAGCACCAGGATGTACAGATGCAGCGCGGCCACCAGCCCGACCAGCACGTTCGCGAGCGTTTCCATGATCGATCGACTCCTCATCTTCTTGGACAGGTGTCTACTGTAACTGGACACATGCCCATGTTCAGACTTCTCGGAGAGTGACGGAACCCTCACTTCCGCACCGCCGTGAGGTTGATCTTTTACGGTTCAAACCCGATAAGCTCCCCTGCGGCGCAGCGAGTTGACGTGATCGTCACCAGTCGACTCGTGGTGCGTCCTCACGAGTGCGGACTGTCCTCGCACACCCCCCGTTCGTTCGTGTCGCTTCGAAGGATGCAGATGGAACTCGCCACTCCGCCACCGGCGGCGCGGGCCCCTGTCGCCTGGTACAGCTGGTGGCTGATGCCGCTGGCCTTAGGAGGTGGGACCGTTGCCGCCACGTTCATGAGCTCGGAGCGAATAGCCGCGACCGCGGCCGGAGCGGCGGCCACGGTGGCCAGTGCCGTGTGCGTACGACTGCTCGTCCGTACCCAGACTCAACTGCGCCGTTCCGAAAGCGGTTTCCGCACCTCGCAGGCCGAGCACTCCCAGCAGTGGCAGCAGCATGTGGCGGGCCTGGAGCGGAAGTTCAGCGCCGAGCGCGCCACGCTGGAGGCGCAGCTGACCGAGCACTCCGGTGTCTACGAGACCCGCCTCGCCGACAGTTCGGGCGCCTACGAGGCCCAACTCGCCGAGCAGGCACGGGCGTACGAGGAGCGGCTGACCGACCAGGCCGCGTCCTACGAGGCACAGCTCGCCGACCAGGCCGAGGTCTGGCAGGAGCAGCTCGCCCACCAGCTCTCCGCCGTGGCCCGCCTCGCCGACGAACAACTCCCCGAGGCGCTGAAGCAGTTGCGCGCGGGTGACGCCATCGACGACCTGCTGCCGGCCACGAACCAGTGCGCGAAGGTCAGCGCCGAACTCCAGGCCGAACTGCGCAAGGTGCTGCGGATCTCGCTCATCGGTGTCGAGGCGGAGTTCAACCGCTCCACCGCGGCCGAGCAGGCCGTCATCAGCATCGGCAACCGCATCCACGTACTGACCAGCAAGCTCCGCGGCCGACTGCACGAACTCCAGGGCGAGCACGGGCGGTTGCCCGCCGTCGCGCGCGGTCTGATGGAACTGGACCAGGAGATCGGCCCCGCCGACTGTCTCGCCGCGAGCGTCGGTGTGCTCGGCGGCTCGGACCGGCCCGGCCGGCAGTGGCAGGAACCGCAGCGCCTGCTCAGCGTGGTGCGCGGCGGCATCGGCCGGATCAAGGACTTTCAGCGGGTCGACGTACGCCAGCTGCCCGAACTCGGCGTCGACGGCGGTCTGGTGGACCACCTCACGCTGATCTTCGCCCACCTCCTGGACAACGCGGCCCGCTACTCGCCGCCCACCGAGCCGGTGATCGTCTCCGGCAAGGAGGTGCCCAACGGCGTCGGCATCGAGATCCAGGACTCCGGCAAGGGCCTGAGCGAGGAGTCCAAGCGCGAGGCCGAACACGCCCTCGCCGGCACCGGCGCGGGCCCCGGACTCGGCGGTGTCTCCGAGGACGCCAGCATCGGCCTGCGCGTCGTCGGCACCCTCGCCCGCCGCTACGGCATCCGCGTCACCTTCGCGGACTCGCCCTGGCTCGGCACCTCGGTGGTCGTCGTGGTCCCGCACAAGTACTTCAGCCGGCTGCCCGCGGCGGCCGTCACCGGCGCCCCCTCGTTCCAGGCCGCCGCGACGGCCGCGACCGCGGGGGCGAGCCGCGGCACCGCCGTCGTCGAGGCCCCGGCGGAGACCGTCGAGGCGGAGGACACCACGCCCGGCGGGCTGCCCAGGCGCCGTAGCAAGCGTGGCGAGACGGCGCGGCCCCAACCGGCCGGGCGGACCGGGGAGATGGCCGTCTCCGCCGTACCGCCCGACGCCTCCTTCACCGGCCTGGCGGCCTTCGCCACGGCCGGACGGGAGGCCCCGGGGGAGGAACCGGCGTCCGCAGGCCGCGAGTTCACCGAGCACAGCACTGAAGAGAGCGACAAGTCCACATGACGCAACAGGGAACCGACGTGAGCTGGGCGCTCCGCGATCTGGTGGAGAGCATCCCGGAGATCCGCTTCGCCCTCGTGGCTTCCAGCGACGGCAAGGCGATCACCTCCTTCGGCGCGGAGGACCCCGACGACGTGGACCGCTTCGCGGCCGTGGTGGCCGGCCTCCAGGCGCTGGCCCAGCCGGTCGCCGAGCAGTTCCCCAAGTACGCGGGGCAGTTGCGGCTGGCGATGATCGAGGTCGACGGCGGTCATCTCTTCGTGGTCCGCGCGGGTGTGGAGACGTATCTCGGCGTGCTGGCCCGGGAGGGCCTCGACCAGGGCCTGCTCGGGCACCAGATGCGGGACCTGGCCCGCAGGATGGGTGAACTCCTCGGCACCACCGCGCGCCTGGAGGAGCACTCTGGATGAGTGCTCCCCGCCGGCCCATTGACCCGTCCGGTCTGGAGCGTTACTACGTCCTCACCGGAGGGCGCAGCGGACCGGGCGGTTCGGCGTCGAGCCTCGACGTGGCGACCCTGATCGTCTCCCGCGCCGCGCCCGTACCGGGCATGCAGCACGAGCACGAGGAGATCCTCCGGCGCTGCCGCGAGCCGCTGTCGGTGGCCGAACTAGGCGCCCACCTCGGACTGCCCTTCAACATTCTCGCGGTGCTGCTGGCGGATCTGCTGGAGGCAGACCGCGTCGAAGCCCGTGACCCCATCCCGGCGCACGACGCCGGTCGCGGGCCCGACCTCGCGCTCCTTGAGGAGGTACTCAGTGGACTTCAAAGGCTTTGACCATCCCGGCGCACCGGCCGGGGACGGCACCCGCTCGGTGAAGGTGATGATCGCCGGCGGGTTCGGCACCGGGAAGACCACCATGGTCCGCTCGGTCAGTGACATCAAGCCGCTCACCACCGAGGAGACCCTCACCCAGGCGAGCGCCGGCGTCGACCACCTCATCGGGGTGACCGACAAGACGGAGACCACCGTCAGCCTCGACTTCGGCAAGATCGGCATCAACGACGAGCTGGTCCTCTACCTGTTCGGGACGCCGGGCCAGGAGCGGTTCTGGTTCCTGTGGAACGGCCTGTTCAAGGGCGCGCTCGGCGCGGTGGTCCTCGTCGACACCCGCCGGCTCGCCTCCAGCTTCCGGGCGATCGAGGAGATGGAGCGGCAGGACGTCCCGTTCGTCATCGCGCTGAACGTCTTCCCCGACTCCCCGAAGCACCCGGTCGACGAGATACGGGACGCCCTCGACATCTCCCCGGACATCCCCGTCGTGGCCTGCGACGCCCGCGACCGCTCCTCCAGCCGTGACGTACTGGTCGCGCTGATACGGCACTTGAAGGAACGCTCGGCCGTCGTCGCACTGGAGCCCCGATGACCGACCAGACCTTAAACGACCCGGATGCTCCGAGGGGCTGCCCCGTCGCCCACGGTTCGGGTGACGACCTCACGCGACTGTACGGGCCGGACGCGGCGACCGACCCGCGCGGCATCTACGAGCGGCTGCGCGAGCAACACGGCTCCGTGGCACCGGTGTTGCTCGAAGGCGACGTCCCCGCCTGGCTGGTCCTCGGGTACCGCGACAACCGGCGGGTGCTGGACAGCCCCCGGCAGTTCTCCCGGGACGCGCGGATCTGGCGGGACTGGCGGGAGGGGCGGGTGGCGGACACCTCGCCGATCATGCCGATGGTGGGGTGGCGTCCGGACTGTGTCTCTCAGGACGGGGAACCGCACCGGCGGCTGCGCGGCGCGGTGACCGACGGGCTGCTGGCGGCGGCCGGGCGTGGGGTTCGGCGGCACGCAACTTACTTCGCCAACAAGCAGATCGACGCGTTCGCCGGTGCCGGGCGCGCTGATCTGGTGGCGGACTATGCCGAGTATCTGCCGATGCTGGTGCTGACCCGGATCCTGGGGCTTCCCGCGGCGGACGGGAACCGGCTCGTCGAGTCCAGCGCGCAGGTTCTCAAGGGTGGGGAAGACGCCCTGCTGCACAACGACCGCATCATCGAGATCCTCGGTGAACTCGCCGAGCGTAAGCGGACCGAGCCTGGTTCCGACTTCACCACCGCGTTGATCGAGCATCCGGCTGGGCTCGACGCGGAAGAGGTCGTCATGCATCTGCGGCTTGTGCTGATCGCCGCGCACACGACTACGAGCAACTTGTTGGCTCGGGTGTTGCAGCGGATTCTCACGGATGCGTCTCGGCTGTCCGGGCTGGTCAGTGGGCAGTTGACCGTCTCGGCGGTTGTCGAGGAAGTCATGTGGGACAGCCCGCCGTTGGCCGTTCTGCCGGGACGGTTCGCTACGGCGGATCTTGAACTCGGGGGGCATCGGATCGAGGAGGGTGACCTGCTCGTGCTGGGGCTCACCGCGGGCAATGTCGATCCGGAGGTTCGGCCTGACGCGGGGGTGTCCGTGCAGGGTAACCAGTCGCATCTGGCGTTCAGTTCGGGGCCGCACGAGTGCCCGGGGCAGAGTATCGGGCAGGCGATTCTTGAGGTCGGGGTGGATGTGCTGCTGCATCGGCTGCCGGGGTTGCGGTTGGGTGTGGGGGTTGAGGAACTGACTTCTACGGCGTCTACGTGGGAGTCTCGATTGGACCGGCTGCCGGTTGAGTTCGCCGTGTGAGTGGTTTGTTTTTTGTCTGCGGGCGCGTTGGGGCTGGTCGCGCAGTTCCCCGCGCCCCTAAAAACAGGCACGCTGCCCAAGCCCTTGGCCGGGCAGCGTGCCTGCGAATCAGACGGCCAACAGGTCGTCCACCGAGCCCTTGCCCGCCAACTCCGCTTTTGCCGCCGGGCTTTCTTTCGCCGCCGTGTACCTGCCCGAGACCAGCGCCCACTCGTAGTTGCCGTTGATCCAGTGCTGGATGGCTTCCACGCCCTGTTGTACCCGGAGGCGTTCGGCCTCGTTCAGGGTCAACTCGTCGCACATCTGGGGGACTTGGGCCTCCAGCTCCAGGTACTCGGCGAGGCGGGCGTTCGTCATGCGGTACGCCTCTTCGGCCGCCGCTTCCCAGGACAGGCCGCGGTCCCGGTGGAGCACGGCTATCAGGTTGTGGCCGTCGCCTCGGCGGCGTTCGCGTTCGAAGGAGTGGATGTCGTTCATGAAGCCGATGGTGTCGGCGGCCAGGTCACGCATGCGTTCCATCAGCGGGTGCGCCTGCACCTGAGCCGGGACCTCGAAGCCCCGGCTGCGTTCGCCGGCGTCGATGCTGTGGTGGATGCCGACCGTGCGGCGCCGGAACTCCGTGTACTCGTCGAGGTCCAGCGTGCCCGCGATGCCCCGGGCCGCCAGGTCGACCTCCTCGCAGTGCGCCACCAGGAACCGGCCCCAGGACGCGGCGAACCGGGTCCGCCAGGTCAGGGACATGCCATCCGAAAGGTGGTCCCAGACCTGTGCCCAGGCCACGGTGATCGGGCAGACCACCCGGGGCCTGCTGCCCGTCGGACGCAGGGGCGTGACGATCAACTCCCGCGCCACTTCGAGTATTCGGTCCGCGCGGTCCGGCCGGCTCGCGTCGAACTGGTCGTCGAAGAGGAACGCCAGCGAGAACCAGTTCATCAGGACGACCATGTCCGCGGCCGACGCGTGCGGATAGGTGCGGGCCGCGGCCTGCGGGAGATCCCACGACCGGTACTCCTCGAACCCGGCCTGGCTGCGCACCAGGCCCATGTCCCAGATCCACCGCAGATGGCGGGCCCGGGCGTACTCCAGATGGTCGCTGACGGGGGTGTCGAAGGGGAGGTCGAAGGTGACGTCCTGAGGCATGCGCTTCCTTTCGGGAGACGGAACACTGAGTCCCCCCACTGCGAGCGGGCGGTCCGTTCGACCGCCCGCGCCCTCGAACTACGCTTCGTGGTACGAAAGTTGGACCTAGAAGCGGTTACGAGGCTGCCCAGAGCCTAGATGATCTACACCGTGCCCCGATCGTGATCCCCGTTACTGCTCACGCCTCCTGAGCTGCGTACACTCCCGTCCCTCCCACGTAGGTAAGCGCTACCTGCGTCTCGGCGATCTCCTCCGGGGGAGCGGCAAACGGATCGCGGTCCAGGACGACGAGATCCGCCAATGCCCCTTCCGTGATGCGGCCGGTGTCGTCCAGATGGTTGGCGTATGCCGAACCCGCGGTGTACGCCGTGACCGCCGCCGCGAGGTCGAGGCGCTCGCCCGGCAGGAACACCGGCCCCGCGCCCCCGGGTTCGACCCGGTTGACCGCGACATGGATGCCCTGGAGCGGATCCGGACTGCTCACCGGCCAGTCGCTGCCCGCCGCGAGGGTGGCCCCGGAGCGCAGCAGTGCCCCGAACGGGTACTGCCACAAGGCGCGTTGGGGCCCGAGGAACGGAATCGTCAGCTCGTCCATCTGCGGTTCGTGCGCGGCCCACAGCGGCTGGATGTTCGCCACCGCGCCGAGTCGCGCGAACCGCGCCACGTCGTCCGGGTGCACCACCTGGAGGTGCGCGAGATGCGGCCGGGTGTCGCTCGGCCCATTCACGGCCCGTGCCGCTTCGACCGCGTCCAGCGCGTCCCGTACAGCCCGGTCGCCCAGCGCGTGGAAGTGGCACTGGAAGCCGAGCGCGTCCAACTCGGTCACGTATTTGGGCAGTTGCTCCGGGTCGATGAAGCTGGTGCCCCGATTGGCCGTGGCGCAGCCGCACTTGTCGAGGTACGGGTCGAGCAGGGCGGCCGTGCCGGTCTCGGCGACCCCGTCCAGCATCAGCTTCACACTGCCCGCCCGGAACCGTCCGTGGCTCAACGCGGCCCGCCGCTCGACGAGTTCGGGGATCTGCTCGGCCCCGCGCTCGCG
The DNA here is from genome assembly GCF_048158785.1 of Streptomyces colwelliae. Classification (NCBI taxonomy): domain Bacteria; kingdom Bacillati; phylum Actinomycetota; class Actinomycetes; order Kitasatosporales; family Streptomycetaceae; genus Streptomyces; species Streptomyces colwelliae. The sequence goes on from NZ_JBLTJC010000133.1 coordinate 17,567, forward strand.
GTCCCACCACAGCGCGCCGACGACCCGCGCGGTGAGCGAGCCGTCCCGGGCGGCGGCGAGATACGCGTCCGAGGGATCGTCCATCCCCAGGAACTCCCCGACCAGCGCGTCCTGCCAGGCCGTGATGCCGAGCGCGTGCAGATGCCGCTGGGCGTGCAGGAGTGCGGCGAGCCGGTCGGCCTGTGTTGCGGGTGGTGTGAGGCGGCCGACCAACTGCATCGCGCCCTCCTGGAGCGTCCCGGCCGGTTCGCCCGACGCGTCCCGCTCGATCCGTCCGTCCACCGGGTCGAGCATGTCCCGTGTGATGCCCGCGAGTTGGAGGGCCCGGCTGTTGACCCAGGCGCCGTGATGGTCGCGGTTGGGCAGATACACCGGCCGGTCCGGTACGACCGAGTCCAGCAGCTCCTTCGTCGGCGTACCTCCCTCGAACGCCTCCATCGACCATCCGCCCCCGGTGATCCACTCCCGCTCGGGATGCGCGTCGGCGTAGGCCCGCACAGCGGCGATCGTGTCCTCGGCCGTCTTGGCCCGCGTCAGATCGCACTGGGTCAGCTCAAGCCCCGCCGGCACCGGATGCACATGCGCGTCCTGGAACCCGGGCAACAGCAACCGCCCCGCCAGATCGACGACTTGGGTGCGCGGCCCGGCGAGCTCGTGCACCTCGGCGTGTCCTACGGCGGTGATGCGATCGCCGGTGACGGCCACGGCGGTCGCGGTGCGGCCCTCGGGGGTGAGGACAGGGCCGTTGGTGAAGAGGAGGTCTGCGTGCATGGTTCGTATCCTTGCGGGGTTGTCAGGAGGTGGCGAGGAGCTGCGGCGCGTCGGCGTCGGTGCCTTGGCCCGAGTGGAAGTACGGGGATCTGCGCACCCACTTCGCCCACGCGGCGGCCAGGAAGCCGGACGCGATCATCGCCAGCGGGGTGAGCAGCAGGAACCAGCCGTTGTCCGCGCTGGCTTCGAGGTGGTCGGTGGAGGTGTAGAAGGACCAGCCGAGGTAACCGCCCAGTCCCAGCAGGGAGATGGCGCTCAGCGTGGGCAGTACGACCGCGCGCACGCCGTGCCGCCAGTCCTCCCGGAGGAGGGAGCGGAAGCGGACGGCGGCGGCGAGGGCGGTCAGGGCGTAGGAGAGCGCCACGACGATCCCCACGGCGTTCACCGTCGCCATGATCATGTCGGCGAGGCGGGGTATCACCAGCGCCAGTGCCGCAACCGCCGTCGCCAGCGCGCCGATCAGGAGGGTGCCGAGGGCCGGAGTGCCGTAGCGGGAGCTGACCTTGGACCAGACGGGGCCGAGGGTGCGGTCGCGGCTCATCGCGAACATCCCTCGGGCGGTGGGGATGACTCCCGCCTGGAGTGAGGCGACCGCCGAGAACATCAGGGCGACCAGGGGGAGTGCGGCCAGTGGCTGGGACGCGAGGCGGTCGCCGAAGTACGCCAGGCCCTGGGCGCCGTGGCCCGCCAACTCGTCCTCGGACAGCACCCGTTGGAAGGCGATCGAGCCGAGCAGGAACAGGCCCAGCATCGTGACCAGGGTGATCAGCCCGGCCCGGGACGCGTCGCGCGGGTCGCGCACCTCCTCGTTCACGGTGAACGCGGCCTCGAAGCCCCAGTAGCAGAACACCGACAGCAGCAGGCCCTGCGCGAGCGCCGACGTCGAGGGGATCGCGAACGGGTCGAACCAGCTCAGGCTGAAGGCGTGCGGGCCGGTGGCGATGCCGTATCCGCAGAAGCCGAGCAGGACGACGTACTCGAAGATCAGCAGTCCGGTCTGGAGGCGGGCGGCGGTGCGGACGCCGGTGACCGCGGTGAGCGTGACGGCGACGAGGATCAGGATGCCCACGGCGGTCGTCTGTGCCGTCGATCCCGGGTCGAGGGCGAGGCCGCCCACCTCGTGCACTCCGGCCTCTCCGGCGAGCTGGATCATGGCCGATCCGGTGACCGCCGTGGTGTACGCGAGGAACGCGATCGTGGCGACGATGTTCACCCAGCCGACCAGGAAGCCCAGCCACGGAGTGAGTGAACGGCCCACCCACACATAGCCGTTGCCCGCGTTCGGCTCGACCTTGTTCAGCCGGGAGTAGGCGCCCGCGATGCCCAGGATCGGCAGGAACGCGAGCAGCATGATCGCCGGCAGATGCAGCCCGACCACCCCGGCGGTCACGCCGAGACCGATGCCGATGCTGGTGGTCGCGGCCGTGCTGGACGCGGCGATGGCGACGCCGTCCAGCAGGCCGAGGGACTTGCGCAGTGCGGGCCCCGACGGGGGTGGCGTGTCGTTCATGGCGTGCTCTCCGCTCGCACCGGGGGGCCCGAACGGCCCCGGTGAACGCACATGAAACTGCCCGCGCCCTTAACAGGTCAACGGTGTTGTCATAAGGTGCGGGCACCCGGACCCGAGCAGCGAGGAGGTCGTCGTATGAGCGAGCGTGTCGTCCCGGCCGCCGACCGGCGGCGCAGACGCCCCACCAAACAGGGCGTCGTCCTGTCCGAGGAACTGATCGTCGAGACCGCGCTGAGGCTGATCGAGGAGCACGGCACCGACGCCTTGTCCGTACGCCGGCTCGGTCGCGCCCTCGGCGCCGACCCCAGCTCCCTGTACCGCTACTTCCGGCACACCGATGACCTGATGCTGGCCGTCGCGGACGAGCTGATCGGCCGGACGTTGCGCACCTGGCGGCCCAGCGGCGACTGGCGCGCCGACCTGCGGGAACTGGGCCTGCGCATGCACGCGGGCGCGCTCGCGCATCCGAGGGCGGCGGTGCTCAGTGCGTACCGGGTGACCGGGCGGGTCTACGAGATCCAGGCCGTGGAGGCGATCCTCGGGGTGCTGCGCGGTGCCGGGTTCCCGGACGTGGAGGCGGTGCGGATCTACCACGCGTACGTCGACCAGGCCCTCGCCTTCGGTGCCCTCGACTCCGCGAACACGGCGCTGCCGAAGGCGGCCCGCGAGGCGGAGGCGGCCGTATGGCAGGCGACGTACGCGCGGCTGCCGGCCGACACGTACCCGCACATCGCGGCCACGGCCCGGCACCTCGTGGCCACCATGCGGCACAGCTCCTACCCGGCGGCCCTGGATCTGCTGCTCAGCGCGGCGGCGGCACGCCTCGCCGAGATCCGTGCGGCGACGGACGGCTGAGCGGCAGACTGGGGCCATGACCAAAGAGCCCGCACGCACCGCGAAGCAGCGCAAGCAGGACACCCTCCGTCGGTTTGAGCACGACGAGGACGCCTGGGTCGCCACGGCCGACGAGGACGGGGGAGCGCCCTATCTCGTGCCGCTGTCGTTCGTGTGGGACGGCACGACCCTGCTGTTCGCGACCCCGGCCGCGAGCCCCACCGGCCGCAACCTCGCCTCGACCGGCGTCGCCCGGCTCGGCATCGGGCCGACCCGTGACGTCGTGATGATCGAGGGCACGGTGGTGACGCTGACGCCGGCCGATCTGCCCGAGGAGGACGCCGAGATCTTCGCCTCGAAGACCGGCTTCGATCCGCGCCGACTGGCCACGCCCTACCTGTACTTCAGGATCCGTCCGCAGCGCGTGCAGGCCTGGCGGGAGGCCAACGAGCTGAAGGGGCGCGACCTGATGCGCGACGGGGAGTGGCTGGTGGCCGACTGAGCCCGTTTCCCATGAGGAGCGCGGGGCCGCCTACGAGGCGTGCGGGGCGAACGCCGTCGTCGTGAACGTCGCCTTGTTCGCCCTCGTCGTGCCGTCGGTGATCCACCAGCGCGTGGGCAGCTCGCCGTAGGTGCCGAACTTGGCGTCCGCGCCCCAGTTCAGGACCAGTTCGTCCTTGCCGTCACCGTTGAAGTCGGCGGCTTCCGCGGGCCGGGCGTGCCGCCACTTCGCCGGGATCTTCCTGCCGTCCGCCGTGGCGGGGCCTTGGCGCAGGACGGTGGTCCGCCGGGTGCCGTCGATGAGTGTGGCGCCCTCGTACGTGGCGACGAGGACGCCGTCGCGGCCGTCGCCGTCCGGGTCGGCGGACACATAACCACCGGGCCCGTACTGGGTGCGCGCGGACTTCGGGGTCACGGGCAGTCGGTACGTCACCGGTGCGCCGCCGGCTCCGGGATACACGGCGAGCGAACCGTCGACGTCGGCCGGTTCGGTCTCGAAGCCCGGCTCGTCGTTACGGCTGCCGTCGTCGCCGATGGCCACATCGCGCTGCCCGTCGCCGTCGAAGTCGCCGAACGCGTGGGCGTTCCCGCTCCTCAACTGCCGTCCAGTGGCCGAGAGTTGGGAACCCCGGCGGGCCGTGTAGATCGTGTTGCCCGACTGCTCGCCGTCGCTCACCGCGTGCATCAGGAGAGAGGTCGCGCGGGGAGTACCGGACGGGGCGATGGCGTCGGCGGTGAGGTCGCCGTCCGCCCAGGGAAGGCTCGTGTCGGTACGGGCGGGTGCGCCCGAGCGCGAGAACGGGCCGTACATCACCACCATGGACGAGTGGTTGTACGCGAACCCGGCGAGATCGTGGTGCCCGTCCCCGTCGAAATCGCCGCGCACCACCGACTGGACACCCAACTTCGTCGCGCTCTGCGGCAGTTGGACGGGCGTCGCGGAGGTCTTCCCCGTCGGTCCGCCGGGGCCGCCCCACGCTATGTACGGGAGGGTGCGCGGGGCGACGACGTTGTTGTCCGACGTCATCGCGCCCTGGACGGTGGTGACGAAGTCCGGGAAGCCGTCGCCGTCCAGATCGGCGGTGGTGAGGTCGGCGGCGGACAACGAGTCCTTCGGGGCGAGGAGTTGCCTGCCGGGCTCGGGCAGGCCCAGGTCGGTGCGGCCGTAGACCGTGCGCGTCGACGGGGCGAGGCCCTTGGCCGATCCGTAGACCACACCGACCCGTTCGTCCGTGGCGCCCTCGCCGCCGCCTACCACGATCGGCACCACGAGGTCGCGGTGACCGTCGCCGTTGATGTCGTCGGGGACCTCGGAACCCTTGCCCGGAGCGGGAGTTCGGCTCGCGGCGGACGTCGTCGGTTCTCCCGAGGACGGCGACGATTCATGAGTACCGCTCCCGCTCCCGCATCCGCTGAGCGGAGCGAGCGCGGTACAGACGGCGAGAGTCACTACGGCGATACGAGGCTTCACCCGTCTCACTCTTACATCCCGCGTCACACCCGAACCAGGGAAGCCGCACGGTTGTTGCACGTTCGTCGATCGGCGCCGGTCGTCGGCATCAACTGGCCGAACGGGGATATCCGTTGGGTGCGTGGCAACCGGACTCGACCCTTGCCCGCCTGAATCTTCGGAGGACACATGGCACTGGTCAACGCTAGCTTCGTGGTGCTCGACGCGCTCGAGCCGGAGAAGCTCGCCGTGTTCTACACGGAGTTGCTGGACGGCGAGCAGACGGACATCACCCTCGACCAGGTGGAGATCAGGGGTGCCGACGGAACCCGCCTGGCCTTTCGCCGGGACCTCGGCGCCACCCCGCCGAGCTGGCCCCGCGCCGAGAACAACCAACAGGTCCACCTCGACTTCCTGGTGGAGGACCTGGACGAGGCCGAGCGCAGGATCGTCGGACTCGGCGGCCGCCCGCTGGAGACCAAGGACATGCCGGGCCCGTACGAGGAGCGCGTGTACGCGGACCCGGCCGGCCACTCCTTCACGCTCCGCCCGGTGCCGCCGACGGCCGTCGATCAGGCCTGAGCGGCCTCGTTCCCGGCCGCCCCGGTCCCAACCGCCCTACTCCCGACCGTCCTTGTCCTTCGCCGGCCAGATCCCGGTCGAGCGTTCGATGGCCTTCGCGCCGGTGCGGTCCGCCGCGCTGCGCGCCACCGCGAACAGGGCGCCCTGGAGCGCGGCGGCGAGCAGGATCTCGGCCCAGCCGCGGTCCCGGTCCAGCGGGTCGGGAGCGTTGTCCTCGTGCCGTATCGCCTTCCACGCGGCGCGGAAGGCACGGCCGGCGAGGGCGCCGCTCACCAGGCCCAGGACGAGGCCGACAGGCTGGTAGACGAGGGGAAGTTTCTTCTTCTTGATCTTGGCCACGTGGATCTCCTTCAGCGGACGAACGGGCGGGCCGGCACGGTCGGCACCCCGACGGTGTCATCGAAACCGGTGCTTCGGTAGAGGGTGTGAGCAGGACCTTCAGGGGCAGTCGGCGTAGATGAGCGACACAGCTGCCGACCTTACGAAGGATCACCCGCCCGACCGTACGACGGCCCCCGGATCCGATGGCGCGACGGACCGGAAGACCCGCGTCACCGTACTGGTCGCACTCGCCGCCAACCTGGTGATCGCGGCCGCCAAGGCCGTCGGCGGTCTGGTCGCGGGGTCGCCCGCGCTGCTCTCGGAGGCCGCGCACTCGGTGGCCGACAGCCTCAACGAGGTCTTCCTCCTCGCGGCCCTGCGCCGCAGCCGCCGCCCCGCCGACAGCAAGCACCCCTTCGGCTACGGCAAGGAGCGCTTCTTCTGGTCGCTGCTCGCGGCCGTCGGGATCTTCGTGATGGGCGCCTGCTTCTCCGTGTTCCAGGGGATCGAGGCCCTCCGGAACGGCGCGGAGGAGACGTCCGGCGGCTATGTGGTGGGCCTGATCGTGCTCGCCGTGGCCCTGGTCGTGGAGGGGATCTCCCTGCTGCGGGCCCTGCACCAGGTGCGCGCCCAGGGCGGCGGCATGGACGCGCTGCGCGACCCCGCGCTGCGGACCGTCGTGGCGGAGGACGGCACGGCCGTGCTCGGCGTGACCTTCGCCATCATCGGCATGGCGCTGCACATGATCACCGGGGAGGTGGTGTGGGAGGCGGCCGCGTCGATCGCGATCGGAGTGCTGCTCGGCTACGTCGCCTACCGCCTCGGCCGCGACGCCCGCGACCAGCTCATCGGCGAGGCCGTCGACCCCGAACTGAGCGACAGGATCCGCTCGTTGCTGGCGGCCGAGCCCGAGATCGACAGCGTGGAAGCGCTGTTCACGATGCGGATGGGACTCGACTCGACGATGGTCGCCGCCCGCATCGACCTCGTTCCCGGCATGGACAGCGAGCGGGTCGAGGAGGTCTCCATGCGCATCAAGGAGTCTCTCGGCCGTGCGGTGTCCGAGACCGGCGAGATCTTCCTGGACATCACCGACCGGCCGGTGGAGGAGGCAAGGGAAAGCCCCGCCGCGACGGGGGAGCGCGGCGGGGCCTGAACGTCGGATGCCCGACGGTCACCGGTTCATGCGCCCCGGAAACAAGAAACTTTCTCCGGGTCGCAGCCGGCCTCCGGAGTCAGCTTCCGGCGGCCGCTTCGAGGACGAACACGGGGATCTGCCGGTCCGTCTTCGTCTGGTACTCGGCGTACGGGGGATACGCGGCGACCGCCCGCTCCCACCACGCGGCCTTCTCGTCGCCGGTGACCTCGCGGGCCGTCAGGTCCCACTTCCGCGGTCCGTCCTGAAGCTCGACGCGCGGATCGGCCTGGACGTTGAAGTACCAGACCGGATGCGTGGGCGCGCCGCCCTGCGAGGCGACGACGGCGTAGGTCCCGTCGTGTTCGACACGCATCAGCGGGGTCTTGCGGATCTTCCCGCTCTTGGCACCCACCGTCGTCAGCAGGATCACGGGCAGACCCGTGTCCATCAACGTCGTCCCCTTGGTGCCGCCGGAGCTCTCGTACAGCTCGACCTGGTCGCGTACCCACTGCGACGGGCTGGGTTCGTACTCGCCCTCAAGAGGCATGGCAATCGTCCCATCTCGCGTTCTACGGCTGTCTCGCACCGAGATTCAACACCAGCCGGTGCGCGATTCATCCGCACCGCGACTCTCTTCGGCCACGCCCCCTCCACCGGGTGACCACCTCGGAGGTAATCGCACCGGAACGACCTCTCCGGCACAGTCGGAACCCCGCACGATCACCGGCCGAGGGAGAGCGCCCGATGTCCACGACCCCGACCACCCGCACCGTCGTGGCGGACCTGCTGCACCGGATCGGCCACGCCGAGCCCGAGCACATCGCCGAGCTGTACGCCGAGCACGTCGACTGGAGGCTCGACTGGCCCGAGGACGCGCACGGCGGCCCCGCCACCCCGTGGATCCGGCACCGCGCCACCCGCGCCGACGCCGCCGACCACTTCCGGGACCTCGCCGCGCACCATGTGCCGGGACAGGTGGGCACGGAGGTCGAGCGGGTCCTGGTCGACGGCGAGGACGCGGTGGTGCTCGGCGAGATCCGGCTGACCGCCAGGCCCACCGGACGGCCGTATCGCGCCAGGTTCGCCCTCCATCTCACCGTCCGGGACGGACTGATCGTCCGCCATCACGTGTACGAGGACAGCCTCGCCGTGTTCCTGGCCTTCGCCCCGGCGGACGGCGGGATTCCGGTCGCGGGCGGGTGACGTTCGACGGGTCCTGAGACCGTGATCGCCGAGGCGGTCGGCACCATCAGGTTCGGCCAGATTGTAGGTACCACCGATCTGGCCGAACTTCAGGTGGCCTCATAGGTGCCTCGGGCATCTAATGAAGATCGGCAAGACGCACTCTTCGTCTGCGAGGTCTCCATGACGGATCTGACGGAACTGACGGCTCCGACCGACCTGCCCGAACCCGTCTCCTTCCCGCAGGACCGCACCTGCCCCTACCACCCGCCCGCCGGCTACGAC
>NZ_JBLTJC010000134.1:0-26082 GCF_048158785.1 Streptomyces colwelliae
GCCCGGGGCCGGTGGCGGGGGTGGCACGGGTGCCGGGCCCGGATGGTGCGGACCCGAGTGTTGTCCGGCCGGGGACCAACCGGTGGTCGGTCCCTGCCCCGGCTGGTGGGGCGGCGGCAGCGGAGACCCCACTGCGTGCTGCATCCGGTGCCACTCCGTCTCGTACAAGGCAATTGGCGCTGGCAGCGGGCCCGAACCCCCGCTCCCTACCGAACGGTACCTTCCCCGGCCGCCATTTGGTGAACGGCCGGGGAGTGGCCGAAGTGCCCGTCCGCGCAAGGCAATTCGGGCGGAAGGGGCTTGGCGGTACTTACTCACCCACTTCGCCGTACGCGGCGAGCAGGACGGCCGGGTCGGGGCCCTCCAGGACCGTCGGTTTGGCGAGGCCGTCGAGGACGATGAAGCGGAGCAGGTCGCCGCGGGACTTCTTGTCGACCTTCATGGTCTCCAGCAGCTTGGGCCATTGGTCGTAGCGGTAGCTGAGTGGCAGGCCCACCGATTCGAGGACCGTGCGGTGCCGGTCGGCCGTCGCGTCGTCCAACCGGCCCGCGAGACGGCCGAGTTCGGCCGCGAAGTGCATGCCTACGGCCACCGCGGCGCCGTGGCGCCACTTGTAGCGCTCGTTCTTCTCGATGGCGTGCGCGAGGGTGTGGCCGTAGTTGAGGATCTCGCGCAGGCCCGACTCCTTGAGGTCGGCGGAGACGACCTCGGCCTTGACCTTGATGGAGCGTTCGATCAGCTCGGCGGTGTGCGGTCCCGCCGGGGTGCGGGCGGCCTGCGGGTCGGACTCGATGAGGTCGAGGATCGCCGGGTCGGCGATGAAGCCGGCCTTGATGATCTCGGCGAGCCCGGAGACGTAGTCGTTGACCGGGAGGGAGTCCAGCGCGGCGAGGTCGCAGAGCACGCCGGCCGGCGGGTGGAAGGAGCCGACGAGGTTCTTGCCCTCGGCGGTGTTGATGCCGGTCTTGCCGCCGACGGCCGCGTCGACCATGGCGAGCACCGTCGTCGGGACGGCGATCCAGCGGACCCCGCGCAGCCAGGTCGCGGCGACGAATCCGGCCAGGTCGGTGGTGGAACCGCCGCCGACGCCGACGATGACGTCGGAGCGGGTGAAACCGGACTGGCCCAGCGCCTTCCAGCAGTAGGCGGCGACCTCGGCGGTCTTGGCCTCCTCCGCGTTGGGCACCTGGATGGCGACAGCCTCGAAGCCCTGCCCGGCCAGGTCCGCACGCAGCGCCTCACCCGTCTCGGCGAGCGCCTCGGGGTGGACGACCGCGACCCGCTTGACCCGGTCACCGATCAACCCACCCAGCTCACCCAGGAGTTGACGGCCCACCAGAACCTCGTACGGGTCACTGCCCGCCGTGCCGCCGACCTGGATCCGCGTCACTGACTCGCTCATGCTTCCTTCAACTCCAGTGCGTCCAGGACGGCTTGGGTGACGTCCTCAGGGGTGCGGCCATCGGTGGCTACGACGGCCTGCGCGACCTCGGCATACAAGTGCCGCCTGGCTTCCATCAGTTCACGCCACTGCTTGCGCGGGTTGATGGCCAGCAGCGGACGGGCCGCGTTCAGGCCGGTGCGCTTGACCGCCTCGTCCACGTCCATGGACAGGTAGACGACCCGATGCCCGGCGAGCAGCGCCCGCGTGTCCGCGTCGAGGATCGAGCCCCCGCCCAGCGCGAGGACACCCTCGTGCCCGGCCAGCGCCTGCTGCACGGCACGCTTCTCGATCGCCCGGAACACCGGCTCACCCTCGTCGACGAAGATCTCCGCGATGCTGCGTCCCTCGGCGGCCACGATGTCGTCATCGGTGTCCCGGTAGCCGACACCGAGCCGCTCGGCGAGCTGCTGCCCGACCGTCGACTTGCCCACACCCATGGGACCGACCAGGACGACCAGCGGGGCCGCGGTCACCGGATCGCCAGGTTCTCAAGGTACGAACGGACGTTACGGCGCGTCTCGGGCACCGAGTCACCACCGAACTTCTCCGCCACCGCATCCGCCAGAACCAACGCGACCATCGCCTCCGCGACAATCCCGGCCGCCGGAACCGCCGACACGTCGGAACGCTGGTGGTGAGCCTGCGTGGCCTCACCGGTCACCACGTCCACCGTCTGCAGAGCACGCGGCACGGTCGCGATCGGCTTCATCGCCGCCCGCACCCGCAGCAGCTCACCCGTGGACAGACCACCCTCGGTACCACCGGAACGCCCGGACACCCGCCGAATACCCTCACCGGTGTTCACGATCTCGTCGTGCGCCAACGAACCCGGCACCCGCGCCAACTCGAAGCCGTCGCCGATCTCGACACCCTTGATCGCCTGGATCCCCATGAGGGCACCGGCGAGGCGGGCGTCCAGCTTGCGGTCCCAGTGCACGTGCGAACCGAGGCCGACGGGAACCCCGTAGGCGAGGATCTCGACGACCCCACCCAGGGTGTCGCCGTCCTTGTGAGCCTGATCGATCTCCGCAACCATCGCCTTCGACGCATCCGCGTCCAGGCAGCGCACCGGATCCGCGTCGAGCCTCTCGACATCGGCCGGCGTCGGCAGCACACCCTGCGGCGCCTTCGCCGAAGCCAACTCCACGACGTGCGAGACGATCTCGATCCCGGCCGTCTCCTTGATGTACGACCGCGCCACCGCACCCAGCGCCACCCGGGCCGCCGTCTCCCGCGCCGAGGCACGCTCCAGGATCGGACGCGCCTCATCGAACCCGTACTTCTGCATCCCCGCAAGATCGGCATGCCCGGGACGCGGGCGGGTCAGCGGAGCATTACGCGCCAGCCCAGCCAGGATCTCCGGATCGACCGGGTCCGCCGCCATCACCTGCTCCCACTTGGGCCACTCCGTATTCCCCACCATGATCGCAACCGGCGAACCGAGCGTGAGACCGTGCCGGACACCGCCGAGGAAGGTGACCTCGTCACGCTCGAACTTCATCCGCGCACCACGTCCATAACCGAGCCGACGCCGGGCCAAGTGGTCCGCCACCATCTCCGTGGTGATCGGCACACCGGCGGGAAGACCCTCCAGCGTCGCCACGAGTGCGGGACCGTGGGACTCCCCCGCGGTCAGCCAGCGCAACCTGCTCAACGGTGCTCCTCATGCTCGCGCCCTGGTGCTGCTGCGTACGCGCGTCCTCGCGTACGGCGACGGCATGACCGGGTGCGCGGCCCTGGCCCGCCGCCCCCGATCCTCCCACGTTCGGGGCATGGACCTGGCCGACGGTCCAGGGAGCGGACGCGAGGTGCCGGGGTCAGCGGTCGGGCGGAGCCTTCTCGCCTCGCTGTGGCGGGACGAGGTCAGGGGTCGGTCGACGCGTGCTTGGACGCCTCACGGGAGCCGGACGAGCGGTCGGGCGGCGGCTTCTCGGCTGCCCCTCTTCGCCCGCCGGATCCGCCTCACCGATCCGCCAACGCCTTCACCGATCCGCCAGCGCCTTCTCCCCAGCCCTCCGCATCGCCTCCACCGGCGCGGGCCGACAGCCCGTCATCTGTTCCACCTGGAGCACCGCCTGATGCACCAGCAGGTCGAGGCCGCTGACGACAGCGCCGCCGTAGCCGGACCAGCGGGCCGCGAGGTCGGTGGGCCAGGGGTCGTAGAGGACGTCGAAGAGGGTGGCGGGGCGTTCCGGTACGGCGGAGGAGAGGGTGTCCGTGGTGCCGGCGGGGGTGGTCGCGAAGACCAGGGGGGCGCGCAGGCCCTCCGCCGCGTCTGCCCAGTCCGCCGTGCGTACCTCCACGTCCAGCCGCTCGCCCCACTGCCGCATCTCCGCCGCGCGGGCCTCGCTGCGGACGTACGCGACGACCTCGCCGGTGCAGACGCGGGCGAGGGCGGCGAGGGCGGAGGAGGCGGTGGCGCCGGAGCCGAGGATCGCGGCGGAGTCGACCTGTTCGATGCCGTGTTCGCGGAGGGCGGCGACCATGCCAGGGATGTCGGTGTTGTCGCCGACGCGTCGGCCGTCCTCCGTGAGGACGACGGTGTTGACCGCGTCCACCGAGGCGGCGGTCTCGCTGATCTCGTCGAGCAGCGGTATCACCGCCCGCTTCAGCGGCATGGTCAGCGACAGGCCCGCCCACTCCTGGCCGAGGTTCTCGAAGAACCCCGGCAGGGCCGCCTCGTCGACGTCGAAGCGGTCGTACGACCAGTGGTCGAGTCCCAGCTCCCCGTATGCCGCGCGATGCAGCACCGGGGAGAGGGAATGGGCGATAGGGGAACCGAGCACGGCGGCACGGCGGGCGTCAGTTGCCCGAACTGGCATTGAACTTTTCCTTGAGTGCCTGGAATTCGGCGTACGTCTTGGCGAATTCGGTCTTGTTCTCGCCGTCGGTCGCCACGAAGTAGATCCAGCCGTCTCGGGTCGGATTCAGCGCCGCTGCCAGAGCTTCGTCACCGGGATTGTCGATGGGACCGGGCGGCAAGCCCTTTTGGGTGTAGGTGTTGTACGGGTCCTTGTTGCTGTTGATCTCGGACTCGCTGATGTGGATGTTGCTCTGGCCCTTCAGGTAATTGAAGGTCGAGTCGAATTGCAGGTACCGGTTGGTCTCGGTGTTCGTGGTCTTGAGACGGTTGTAGACCACTTCGGCCATCTTGCGGAAGTCCTCGTGCGTCTTGCCTTCGGCCTGGACGAGGCTCGCGACCGTGATGACCTGCAACGGGTTGTCCAGATTGAGCGCCTTGGCTTTCGCCTCGAGGTCGATCGCGCCGTATTTGTCGCTGGCCTGGGCGACCATCTGTTTAAGGACCGTCTCGGGTTTCATGCCCTTGGCGGCGCCGTACGTGCCGGGGTAGAGGAAGCCTTCCAGCGGGTCCTTGATGTCCTTGTTGTTGTTCGCCCAACTGGGCAGCCCGAACGACTTGTAGTCCTTCTTGGCGACGGCCTTGGTGGTGCCGTCGGAAAGCTGGAGTTTCTTGTCGATCGCCGCGTAGATCTTGGTGTTCCGCCAGCCCGTGGGGACGATCAGATTGTCCTGGCTCTTGGGGTCGAGCATCAGCTTGACGGCGGCCGCGGCGGACATTTCCTTCTTCAGCAGAAAGACGCCCGCCTGGATCTTCTTCCCGTCGGGATTCTGCGACTGGGCGGCGACGAACGCGTCGACGCTCTTCACGACGCCCTGTTTCTTCAGCTCCTGGCCGATGGTGTAGCCGCCCGCCCCCTTGGGGATGGTGACGCTCACCGATCCGGTGCCGTCGCCCGCGTAGTCGGGGGCCGTGCCGAAACGATCCTGGTAGAACTGCCAGCCGAAGTAGCTGACGCCGGCCAGGCCGCCGCCGAACACCAGGACGACGACCAGGCAGGCGCAGCCGTTGCGGCGCTTCTTCTCCTTGCCGCCTTTGCCGCCCTTGCCCCGCCGGTCACCGCGTCCGCGCCCATCCCCCGGATCGTCGTCGTCGGCGTCGTCGTCATCGCCGCCCGCGAAGAACGCGTGTTCGCCCTGATCGGGTCCCGGGTCCCAGTCGGTCTGCTCCGGTTCGGGTTCCGTACGGCGCTTGCCGGGCGGTTCCGGCGGCGGGTACGCGTCGGGCGTGCCGTAGAAATCGGGCTGCTGTTCGCCATAGGCGGCGGCCTGCTGTCCGTACGGGTCGCCGGGATCCGCGACGTACGGAACCTGAGCGGGCGCACCGGTGCCGTCCCAGCCGCCCTGCTGATATTGCTGCTGCTGACCGGCGTACTGCTGATGGCTCTGATCGGCGTACTGCTGCTGGTCCGCCCACTGCTGCTGGCCGGGGTACTGCGGGTTGCCCTGTTCGTCGTAGACCTGGTACTGCTGCTGCGCCTGACCGTAGTCGGCCTGCTGGCCGTGGCCCCAGTCGCCGTACTGCTGCGGCTGCTGCGGCTGTTCCGGATAGTGCTGCGGCTGGCCGCCGTAGGAGGACTGCTGCCCCGACTGGGCCTGCTGTCCTTCCCATCCGACGTCCCCGAACAACGGGTCCTCCGGATGCCACGGTTCGGAGCCTGGGCCCCGGCCATACTCAGTCATCGATCCCCTAGAGCCGCGAGGCGGCGGTCGCGGCGCTTGCGGCTCCGGCTTCCGTCCCGCCTCTTGCTGTGCCATGGCTGTTCGAACACCATCACATCGCGCGGAACGTTACCGTATCGCGATCAGATGACCACTTCGACGCCCTCGCCGGGTGCTTTACCTGACACCCGTTCGGATTCCAGGGCCTGCTGCAGAATAACGACAGCTGCCGCCTGATCGATGACCGATCGGCCCTTCTTGGACTTCACCCCTGAGGCGCGCAGTCCCTGACTGGCCGTCACCGTGGTCATCCGTTCGTCCAACAGTCTGACCGGTACCGGGGCGATGCCCTTCGCGAGTTCCTGGGCGAAGGCCCGGACCTTCACCGCGGCCGGTCCCTCGCCCCCCTTGAGCGAGCGCGGGAGACCGACGACGACTTCGATCGGTTCGTACTCCTCGGCGAGTTGCTTCAGCCGGCGGTGTGCCGCCGGGATGTCGCGGCCGGGGACCGTCTCGACGGGAGTGGCGAGGATCCCGTCGGGGTCGCACGAGGCGACCCCGATCCGGGCGTCCCCGACGTCGATCGCGAGTCGACGTCCTCTTCGCATGTCCGCGGCCGTTTCTTACTTGGCCGTGTCGGCGACGAGGCGCTCGACAGCGTCCACGGCTTCACCGACGGCGGCCGGGTTCTGGCCACCGCCCTGGGCCACGTCCGGCTTGCCGCCACCGCCGCCGCCGAGGGTCTTGGCGGCCGCACGGACGAGGTCGCCGGCCTTGAGACCGCGCTCGCGGGCGGCTTCGTTGGTGGCGATGACCGTCAGCGGCTTGCCGTTGTTGACCGTGAACAGCGCGACCACGGCGGCGCGTCCGCCCTGGATACGGCCGCGCACGTCGAGGACCAGCTTGCGCAGGTCGTCGGCGCTCGTGCCGTCCGGCACCTGGCCGGTGACCAGCGCGATCCCGTGCACGTCCTTGGCGGACTCGACGAGACCGGCCGCGGCCTGCAACACCTTCTCGGCGCGGAACTTCTCGATCTCCTTCTCGGCGTCCTTCAGCTTGCCGAGCATGGCGGAGACCTTCTCCGGAAGCTCCTCCGGGCGCCCCTTGATCAGCTCCTGGAGCTGGGCGACGACCGTGTGCTCACGGGCGAGGAAGTTGTAGGCGTCGACACCGACGAGCGCTTCGATACGGCGGACTCCGGAGCCGATCGACGACTCGCCGAGCAGCTTGACCAGGCCGAGCTGCGAGGTGTTGTGGACGTGGGTGCCGCCGCACAGCTCCTTGGAGAAGTCGCCGATGGTCACGACGCGGACCCGCTCGCCGTACTTCTCGCCGAACTCGGCGATGGCGCCCTGCTTCTTGGCCTCGTCGAGGCTGAGGATCTCGGCGTGCACGTCCAGGTCGCGGGCGAGCACCTCGTTGATCTTCTGCTCGACGTCGGTCATCACGGCCGTGGGAACCGCGGACGGCGATCCGAAGTCGAAGCGGAAGCGGCCCGGCTGGTTCTCGGAACCGGCCTGCGCGGCCGTCGGACCCAGCGCGTCACGCAGCGCCTGGTGGGTGAGGTGGGTGGCCGAGTGGGCGCGGGCGATGGCGGTGCGGCGGCGGATGTCGATCGCGGCCTCGGCCTTGGCACCGACGGTGACCTCGCCGTACTGGACGACGCCCTTGTGGACGTAGACGCCCGGGACCGGCTTCTGGCAGTCGCGGATCTCGATCACGGCACCGGACTCGACCTTGATGCGGCCGGTGTCGCCGATCTGGCCGCCGCCCTCGGCGTAGAACGGGGTGCGGTCGAGGACGATCTCGACCTCGTCGCCCTCGGTCGCGGCCGGGGAGGAGACGCCGTCGACGAGGATGCCGACGATGGTGGACTCGCCCTGGGTGTCCGAGTAGCCGATGAAGTCGGTCTCGCCGGCCTTGTCGGCGATCGCGCGGTAGGCGCCGACACCCGCGTGGCCGGTCTTCTTGGCCTGCGCGTCGGCCTTGGCCTGGTCGCGCTGCTGCTTCATCAGGCGCCGGAAGCCGTCCTCGTCCACGGAAAGGCCCTGTTCGGCGGCCATTTCGAGGGTGAGGTCGATCGGGAAGCCCCAGGTGTCGTGGAGCAGGAACGCCTTGTCGCCGGCGAGGACCTTGCCGCCGGACTGCTTGGTGTCGGCGATGGCGGTGTCGAGGATGTTGGTGCCGGCCTTCAGCGTCTTGACGAAGGCGGCCTCCTCGGCGAGGGCCACGGTCTCGATGCGCTGGCGGTCGGTGACGAGCTCGGGGTACTGCTGGCCCATCATCGCGATGACGGTGTCGATGAGGTCCTTGACGACCAGACCCGTGGCGCCGAGCAGCCGCATGTTGCGGATGGCGCGGCGCATGATGCGGCGCAGGACATAACCGCGGCCCTCGTTGCCGGGGGTCACGCCGTCGCCGATGAGCATCACGGACGTCCGCATGTGGTCGGTGACCACGCGCAGGGAGACGTCCGATTCGTGCGAGTCGCCGTACTCGACACCGGTCAGCTCGGTGGCCTTCTTGATGACGGCCATGGAGGTGTCGATCTCGTACATGTTCTGCACGCCTTGCAGGATCATCGCGAGGCGCTCCAGGCCGAGGCCCGTGTCGATGTTCTTGCTGGGCAGCTCGCCGAGGATCTCGAAGTCCTCCTTGCCGATGCCCTCGCCGCGCTCGTACTGCATGAAGACGAGGTTCCAGATCTCCACGTACCGCTCGTCGTTGACGGCGGGGCCGCCCTCGACGCCGAACTCGGGACCGCGGTCGTAGTTGATCTCGGAACACGGGCCACACGGACCCGGGACGCCCATCGACCAGTAGTTGTCCTTCTTGCCGAGGCGCTGGATGCGCTCGGAGGGGACGCCGATCTTGTCGCGCCAGATGGTCTCCGCCTCGTCGTCGTCGAGGTAGACCGTGATCCACAGGCGCTCGGGGTCGAGACCGTAACCACCCTTGTCCTGGGGCGAGGTGAGCAGCTCCCAGGCGTAGGTGATGGCGCCTTCCTTGAAGTAGTCGCCGAAGGAGAAGTTGCCGCACATCTGGAAGAACGTGCCGTGCCGGGTGGTCTTGCCGACCTCTTCGATGTCGGGCGTGCGCACGCACTTCTGCACGCTGGTGGCGCGCGGCCACGGCGGCTTGACCTCGCCGAGGAAGTACGGCTTGAAGGGGACCATGCCGGCGGGGACCAGGAGCAGAGTCGGGTCGTCCGCGATGAGCGACGCCGAGGGGACGACGGTGTGGCCGCGCTCCTCGTAGAAGCTCAGCCAGCGGCGGCGGATTTCAGCCGACTCCATCAGTGGTCCTCATTCCGGTTGTACGAGTACGTCGTCCTGTCGTTTCTTTCGACGGACATGGGGGTGTTGCGGTTCTCGATGGCGATGTGCTGCCGGGGCGCCGGGAGTTCGGGGTCGACCGGGGCGTTGATCCCCAGCGCGTCACCGAGTTCGGCCTCGCGCTGGGCCATGCCCGCGCGGACGTCGAGCGCGAAGTGCACCGCGCTGTCCTTGAGCTTGTGGCCCGCTTCGAGCGCCTTGTTGGCCGCGGAGACGGCGAGGTGCTCGGGGGTCAGCTGCTTCAGCTTGCGATTGACCTTGGTGGTCGCCCAGACACCGGCGGCTACGCCCGTGCCGAACCAGAACGTACGGCGGAACATCGCTCGGTCAGTCCTTCTTCCGGGTGCGCTTGCCCCGCCGTCCGGCCGGGACGGTACGGCCCACGATCACCGTACGACGGGACGCCCCGGACGGCGCGGGCACGTCCTCGCGGCGGCCGCCCAGGGCCCGGCGGACGCCGTAGCCGAAGGCCGCGACCTTGACGAGGGGCCCGCCGAAGGTGGAGGCGACGGTGGTGGACAGTGCGGAGGCGTTCGAGGTGACTTCCTGGACGTCGGTGGCGATCGCGTCGACCCGGTCGATCTGGGTCTGCGCGGAGCGCACCGCCGCGGAGGCATCGGCCAGCAGCGGCACGGCCTGATCGGTCACGTCCGCGACCAGCTTGGTGGTCGCCTTGAGCGTCTGGGCCAGCCTCACCAGTGCGACGGCGAGGAACGAGACCAGGATCGCCCAGAAGACGGCCACCAGGATCCCGGCCACCTCTCCACCGGACACCTGACACCCGCTCTCATAAACACCTGTTGATGACTCGTCCGAGCCTATCGCGCCGGAGGCGGCGCCCCGTAAACACCTGTGGATAACCGGGCCCGAGCCTATCGCGCCGGGGGCGGCGCCCCGTACCGCATTACCGCCCCGCGCGCAGTGGAGTTGGGCGAAGCGATTGTACGGACTGAATACGGTTCAGTACGCTCCGTGTCCCATGCGAGCTTCCCATGACGGCGACGCCACCGCGGACGGCAATCTGCCCCTCGAACCCGACCGGTTCGTGGGCCGCTCGGCTGAACTCACCGAGCTGGAGCGGGCGCTCGGCGTCTCGCGTCTGGTCACGGTGACCGGGCCCGGCGGAGTCGGCAAGTCACGGCTCGCGGCCCACGCGGCGGCCCGGTCCGCGCCCCCGGGCGGGGTGTGGCGGGTGGAGCTGGCACCGGTGCGCGACCCGGAACTCGTGGACTTCGCGGTCGTAGAGGCGCTGGGGCTCACGGATCACACCGCGCGGTTGCCGCGCGAGGCGCTGCTCGCGCACCTGACGGATCATCAACTGCTGTTGGTGCTGGACGGGTTCGAGCATCTCGTGGAGGTGTGTGCCTCGCTGGTGGCCGAGTTGCTCGGGCGGGTGCCGGGGCTGCGGGTGCTCGCGGTGGGGCGTCGGCCGTTGGAGCTGGCGGGTGAACGGGTGGTGGCGGTCGCTCCGTTGGGCGAGGACGAGGCGGTGGAACTGTTCGCCGACCGGGCCGCGCAGCAAGGGGTCGCCCTCGATGAGAACGACCCGGACGTACGGGAGTTGTGCCGGCGGCTCGACGGGATTCCGCTCGCCGTCGAGCTGGCGGCGGGGCGGCTGCGGGCGTTGTCACCCGGGGAGTTGCTCGCGCGGTTCGACGACCGGTTCCGGCTGCTGGCCGGCGGGCGGCGGGACGCGCTGCCCCGGCACCAGACGCTGCGGACGGCGATCGGCTGGAGCCATGAACTGTGCACGCCCGAGGAGCGGTTGCTGTGGGCGCGGCTGTCGGTGTTCGCCGGGCGCTTCGATTTAGAGGCCGCCGAGTACGTGTGCGGCGGCGACGGACTGCACTCGGACCGCGTCCTCGACGTGCTCTCCGAACTGCTCGCGCAGTCCGTGGTCGTCCGCGAGGAGACGGCGACGGGTGTGCGCTACCGGATGCTCGACACGATCCGGGCCTACGGCGCCGACTGGCTGGAGGCGACCGGGGACGCGGCCCGGCTGCGGCGCAGACACCGCGACTGGTATCTGGGGCTGGCCACCTGGTGCGAGTTGGACTGGTTCTCGCCGCGCCAGGGCGAGGTCGCCGCGCGGGTCGAGGCGGAGCTGCCGAATCTGCGCGGCGCCCTGGAGTACTGCCTGACCGAGCCGGACGAGACGCATCTGGGCCAGTACCTCGCGGGCTCCCTGTGGTTCTACTGGGCGGGCTGCGGGCGTCTCGCGGAGGGCCGGCACTGGCTGGAGCAGGCCGTGCAGCTGGACGCCGAGGACACGGCCAACGACCAGTCGAGGCTGAAGGCCCTGTGGGTGCTCGGCTATGTGGCGATCCTCCAGGGCGACACCGTGCCCGCGCTGGCCGCGCTCCAGGAGTGCCGCGAGGAGGCGGACGAGGCGGCGAACCCCACGGCGGTCGCGTACGCCGAACACCGCACCGGCTGCCTGGCGTTGGTCACGGACGACATGCCGCGCGCGGAGACCCTGCTGCGCTCGGCGCTCGACCGCTATCAGCAGATCGGCGAGCTGAACAGCAATGTGCTGATGGGCCAGGTCGAGTTGGCGATGACCCGGGCGTTCCAGGGCGATCTCGCGGACGCGGTGAAGCTGTGCGAGGACGTCCGGCGGGTGTGCGACGACCACGGCGAGCGGTGGACCCGGGCGTACGCGCTGTACGTCCTGGCCTACGTCGCCTGGAGCGACGGCGAACTCCCGCTCGCGCGCGACCTGTTGGCGGACTGCCTGGCCAGTGCCCACGGCTTCCGCGATCTGCTGGGCTCGGTGCTCGCGGTCGAGCTGCTGGCCCTGGTCACGGTCGCGGAGGGCGATGCCGCCGAGGCCGCGCTGCTCCAGGGCGCGGCGGCCGGGATGTGGCCGTCGGTGGGGCTGCCGCTGTTCGGCTCGGCGTACTACAACGCGCCGCACGAGCTGTGCGAGGCGATGGCCCGCGAGCGCCTCGGCGACGAGCGGTACGAGGAGTGCGTACGGGAAGGGGCGCTGCTGGGCCGGGAGGCCGCCGTGTCACGGGCGCTGGGGCAGGAGCGGACGCTCGACGCCGTACCGGTGCCGCGCGGCCCGGTGCGGCCCGCGACGGTGAGCGTGGACATGCGAAAGCCCGCCGCCTCGCCCACCCGGAAGGGCGGGGAGACAGCGGGCTGACACGCAGGTGGTGCTACGTCCGTTGAGTGATCAGCGGGCGTAGTACTCGACGACGAGCTGCTCGTCGCAGATCACCGGGATCTCCTTGCGGTTCGGCTCGCGGTCCAGGCGGAACGCCAGGGCGCCGAGGTTCACCTGGAGGTAGCGCGGGGTCTCGCCGTCGGGGGCGAAGCCACCGGCGCGGGAGACCTCGAACAGCGTCTTGCTGCGGCTGCGCTCGCGGACCATGACGACGTCGTCCGGCTTGACGCGGAAGGACGGCTTGTCGACCTTCTGGCCGTTGACCTCGATGTGGCCGTGGACGACCATCTGGCGGGCCTGGTAGATCGTGCGGGCGATGCCCGAACGCAGAACCAGGGCGTCGAGACGACGCTCCAGCTCGATGACCAGAGCCTCACCGGTCTTGCCCTGCGTCTTGGCGGCACGCTCGTAGGCGCGGACGAGCTGGCGCTCGGACACGTCGTACTGCGCGCGCAGACGCTGCTTCTCCAGCAGACGGACCTTGTAGTCCGAGTTCTGCTTGCGGCCACGACCGTGCTCACCCGGCGGGTAGGGACGGGCCTCGAAGTACTTGACGGCCTTCGGGGTCAGCGCGATGCCGAGGGCACGCGACTTCTTGACCTTGGGGCGGGACTGATTCGCCACTTCTTATCCTTTTTCTCTTCGGCTGCCTCAGGGTTACGGGAGGTCGCATCCGCAGCCGGGGAAATCCCGTCAGGTCCCGAGGGACTTGTCAGGCAGCCGTTCCCCTGGTCTGGGCACATACGTGCAGCACACGAACGGCCCACCGACCGGTCCCGGAACTCCGGGTGGTGGTGGGCTGCCCGCGACACCTACGAAGGTGCGCGACGCTCCTGGATCAAAAGATCCGGCTGGATGTCCCGCCTGAGGCGCCGACCGGAGTCGAACACGGGACGCAGCACTGCGCAGGATTCTACAGGGTGCTCAGGACCGCTTTCGACCGAGGCGTTTCCTGGTCCACTCCACCGCGTCCGCGTACCGGGCCTCGGCTCCGTGCCGGGTCGGTTCGTAGTACGTACGGTCCTTCAGCTCCTCCGGGGCGTACTGCTGCTCGGCGATGCCCTCCGGGAGGTCGTGCGGGTAGACGTACCCCTGCGCGTGCCCCAGCTTGGCCGCGCCCTTGTAGTGCCCGTCCCGCAGGTGCATCGGTACCGGGCCCGCGTGCCCCTTGCGTACGTCCTCCATGGCGGCGCCGATCGCCGTGGTCGCCGCGTTCGACTTGGGTGCCAGGGCGAGGGCGATGGTGGCGTGGCTGAGGGTGAGGGCGGCCTCCGGGAAGCCGATCATCGCTACGGCCTGGGCGGCGGCGACCGCGATCGGCAGCGCGTTGGGATCGGCCAGGCCGATGTCCTCGCTCGCCGAGATCATCAGGCGGCGGGCGATGAAGCGGGGGTCCTCGCCGGCCTCGATCATGCGGGCCAGGTAGTGCAGGGCCGCGTCGACGTCGGAGCCCCGGATGGACTTGATGAGGGCGCTGGCCACGTCGTAGTGCTGGTCGCCGTCGCGGTCGTATTTCACCGCGGCCCGGTCGACGGTCTCCTCCAGGGTCTGGAGGGTGATGTCCGGCTCGCCCTTGTCGAGGGCGGCCCCGGCGGCGGCCTCCAGGGCGGTCAGCGCGCGGCGGGCGTCGCCGCCGGCGATGCGCAGCAGGTGGTTCTCGCTGTCCTCGGGGAGGGTGACCGCGTCCTTCAGGCCGCGCTCGTCGCTCAGGGCCCGGCGGATCAGGGCGCGCAGGTCGTCGTCCGTGAGGGGTTCGAGGGTGAGGAGGAGGGAGCGGGACAGCAGCGGGGAGATCACCGAGAAGTACGGGTTCTCCGTGGTCGCCGCGATCAGGGTGATCCAGCGGTTCTCGACGGCCGGGAGCAGGGAGTCCTGCTGGGCCTTGCTGAAGCGGTGGATCTCGTCGAGGAAGAGGACGGTCTCCTTGCCGAAGCCTCCGGTGGCGCGGCGGGCGCCGTCGATGACCGCGCGGACCTCCTTGACCCCGGCGGTGATCGCGGAGAGCTCCACGAACCGCTTGTTGGTGGCCTTGGAGACGACGTAGGCGAGGGTCGTCTTGCCGGTGCCGGGCGGGCCCCAGAGGATCACCGAGGAGGGTCCGGCCGGGCCGCCCGCCCCCTCGCCGACGAGTCTGCGCAGGGGCGAGCCCGGCTTCAGCAGGTGCTGCTGGCCCACGACCTCGTCGAGGGTGCGCGGGCGCATCCGCACCGCCAGGGGACTGCTGGACGGGTCCTTCTCCTGGCGTTCTTCGGCTGCGGCGGTGAAAAGGTCGGGCTCCACGTCCAAAACCCTATGTCACCGCACTGACAATCCGGTCTGGCCCGGGTTACGCCCAGAGCTGGGTGCCCCAGCGGGTCAGGATCAGCATCGCGATGATGCCGACGTGGGTGACCGGGAGGACCCAGGTGAACTCGCCCAGGAAGTTCTTCACCGGGCGCGGGGCCTTCAGGAAGTCGTTGCGGATGTTGAACGAGGTGACGTACCAGAACATGGTGATCGTGGCGACCCAGGCCAGCGAGCACCACAGGCACAGCGCGTTGATCCGGTACAGCGACTGGAACTGAAGCCAGGTGCAGAAGGCCACTCCGAAGAGCGTGCCGAAGTTGAAGGTCAGCCAGTACCAGCGCGGGAACTGGACCCGGGTCAGCAGGCTGACGCCGACGCAGATGACGATGCCGTAGCAGACCAGGCCGAGCATCGGGTTCGGGAAGCCGAAGGCCGCGGCCTGCTTGCTCTCCATCACGCTGCCGCAGGAGACGATCGGGTTGATGCTGCAGCTCGGGGTGAACGTCTTCCCGGCGAGCTTGCCTTCGAGGATCTTGAACTTGTCGAACGTGATGACCCAGGCGGCGAGCAGTCCGGCCGCTCCGGTGATCACCAGCAGCAGGGCGAAGGCCCGGCTGCTGCCCACCGTGCGCGGCTCCGTGGCCGTGTGCTCCGGTTCGGAGTCGGTGGAGACGTCGTCCTTCACTGTCGTCTTGCTCATCACGCCGATCCGTCACTTGAGAGTTGGACATTCTTCGGGCAGGGCCATTGTGCCGCACGCACACCTCTGTCCACCGTTCGATGGACATAAGGAAGGACGCACGGTCGTCCCTGAGCGCTCGATTCCGGACGATGCTCGTGGCATGACAACACAGGCGAACGAACTCGCAGTGGATGTGCGGGGGCTGCGCAAGCAGTACGGGGACGTGACCGCCGTCGACGGAATCGACCTGGAGATCCGCACGGGAGAGGTGTTCGGCCTGCTCGGACCCAATGGGGCGGGCAAGAGCACCACGGTCGAGATCCTCCAGGGCAACCGCGGCCGGGACGCCGGCGAGGTCTCGGTGCTCGGCTCGGACCCGGCGACGGGCACACGCGCGTGGCGTTCGCGGGTCGGGATCGTCTGGCAGGACGAATCGGCACCCGCCGAGTTGACGGTCGGCGAGACCGTACGGCACTTCGCGCGCTACTACCCCCGCCCGCGCGACCCCGAGGAGGTCATCGGCCTGGTGGGTCTGGAGGCCAAGGTGGACAGCCGCATCAAGGCCCTGTCGGGTGGCCAGCGCAGGCGTCTCGACGTGGCCCTCGGGGTGATAGGCGGCCCCGATCTCCTGCTCCTGGACGAGCCGACGACCGGTTTCGACCCGGCGGCCCGGCGCCAGTTCTGGGACCTGATCCGCAAGCTCGCCGACGAGGGCACCACCATCCTCCTCACCACCCACTACCTGGAGGAGGCGGAGAACCTCGCCGACCGCCTCGCCATCGTCGCCAAGGGCCGCGTGGTCGCCGAGGGCGAACCGGCCACCCTGCGCGAGCGCCACGGCACCGGAGCCACCGTCGAGTGGACGGAGCCGGACGGCACCCCGCGCGCGGAGCACACGGACACTCCGACCAAGGTCGTAGCCGAGCTCATGCACCGCTTCGACGGCGAGATCCCCGGGCTGCTGGTCAGCCGCCCCACCCTGGAGGACGTGTACCTCCGCCTGACCGGACAGGAGGACGCGCGATGAGCACGACCACGAGCACGACCGCCGTACGGGATCGGACGACGACCTCCGGGGACCGACTGCCCGGCGCCTGGGGACTCGGGCTGCGGCGCGGGTCGCTTGAGCTCAAACAGTTCTTCCGGCAACGCGACCAGGTGGTGTTCACCTTCGCCTTCCCGGTCGTCTTCCTGTTCCTGTTCGCGTCGATCTTCAAGGACGACGTCCGGGGCGCGGGCATCAACGCCTCCCAGCTCTACGTCCCGGCCATGATGGCCGCCGGCATCATGTCGACGAGTTTCCAGTCCCTCGGCATCTCGATCGCGATCGAACGCGACGAGAAGGTGCTGCGCCGGCTGCGCGGCACTCCGATGCCGCCGGCCGCGTACTTCCTCGGCAAGATCTGGCTGGTTCTGGTCACGGGCCTGATGGAGACGGCGATCCTGCTCCTCGTCGGCACCACGCTCTACGACGTGGATCTGCCCTCGTCCGCGGTGAAGTGGCTGGACTTCGGATGGATCTTCGTGCTCGGTCTGACGGCCTGCGCGCTGCTCGGCATCGCGGTCAGCTCGATCCCGAAGTCCGGGAAGAGCGCGACCTCCGTGGTCGTACTCCCCTTCCTGGTCCTTCAGTTCATCTCCGGGGTGTACATCTCCATCGACACCATTCCGGACTGGATGCTCAACATCGGTGCCCTGTTCCCGCTGAAGTGGATGTGCCAGGGGCTGCGCGGGGTGTTCCTGCCCTCGTCGGCGCAGGTCCTGGAGCAGGCCGGGAGCTGGGAGTTCGGGAAGATCGCGCTGGTGCTCGGGGCGTGGTGCGTCGGAGGATTGCTGCTGTGTCTGCTGACCTTCCGGTGGAAGAACCGGCGCGACGGATGACCGCTCCGCACGGGGCGACGGGTTCGTACACCT
Source organism: Streptomyces colwelliae (assembly GCF_048158785.1). Taxonomy (NCBI): domain Bacteria; kingdom Bacillati; phylum Actinomycetota; class Actinomycetes; order Kitasatosporales; family Streptomycetaceae; genus Streptomyces; species Streptomyces colwelliae. Next base: position 17,355 of record NZ_JBLTJC010000134.1, read on the forward strand.
GGGACCGCTCGTTCCGGCTCTGGGACACGTACTTCGCCCTGATCTGGCTGGCCACCCTGGTGTTCGTGCTCGGCACGAGCCATCCGGGGTGGCCGGTACGCGTCACGGCGGCCGCGCTGCTCGTCCCGCTGATCCCGCTCTACGTCTGGGTGGGTCGCCCGGTCCTGCAAGGCGACCCACCGGACGAACGCCGGGCGGTCGGCTACCTCATCGCGGAGATGGCACTCTTCCTGCCCTCCGCGGTCCTGGTCGGCGAGACCCGGCTGCTGGCCTTCGCCCTCGTCCCGCCCTGCTTCATGGTGCTGCGGCTGCGCTGGGCGCTGATCGCGGTGACCGTCATCAACATCGTGCCCGTGATCGGCTGGACGCTGCTGTGGTGGCCGAGCGCGCAGGACGTGTTCTTCAATTCGGTCTTCGCGGTGGTCACCCTGGTCTTCTCGATGGCCCTCGGCACCTGGATCATCCGCGTCATCGAACAGAGCCAGGAGCGCGCCGAGTTGATAGCCGAACTGGACGCCAGCCGCCACGAGGTCTCCCGACTGTCGTCGGCGCACGGCGCGTTGGCCGAACGGGAGCGTATGGCCCGCGAGATCCACGACACCCTCGCCCAGGGCTTCACCAGCCTGCTGATGCTGATCCAGGCGGTGGAGGCCGAGTTGGACGACGATCTGCCGCAGGCCCGCCGCCACTTGGCCCTGATGGACGAGACGGCCCGTCAGAATCTGGCCGAGGCCCGCGCCCTGGTCACCGGCGGCACACCGGCCGACCTGGAGGACGCGTCCCTCCCCGACGCCCTACGCCGGCTCGCCGCCCGCCACGACGCGACGCTCCAAGTCACCGGCCCGGTACGTGCGTTGCCCGCCGGTCCGGAGGTCGTGGCCCTGCGCTCCTGCCAGGAGGCGCTCGCCAACGCCCGCAAGCACGCGGGGAGTTCGGTGAAGGTGAGCCTCGCGCTGGCGTACGCCGACGAGCAACTCACCGTGTCGGTACGGGACGACGGGTGCGGTTTCGACCCGGGCGCGGTGTCCGGCGGCTACGGTCTGGCGGGGCTGCGGACCCGGGCGGCCGAGGTGGGCGGGACGGCGATGGTGCGGAGCGCGGCGGGCGAGGGGACGACGGTGACGGTACGGCTGCCGGTATCGCCCGCATCACCTGTATCGCCGCTGAGGAGTTCTCAATGATCCGGATCATCCTGGCCGACGACCATCCCGTCGTACGGGAGGGCCTGCGCGCGATGCTCAGCGCCGAACCGGACCTCGACGTCATCGCCGACGCGTCCAGTGGGCCACAGGCGGAGGCGCTGGCGGCCGAGTTGAGGCCGGACATCGTGCTGATGGACCTGCGTATGCCGGGCGGTGGAGGCGTCGACTCCATCGTGCGGATGAGCGCGGCCGGGTTGCCGTGCCGGGTGATCGTCCTCACGACGTACGAGACGGACCGGGACATCCTGCGGGCCGTCGAGGCGGGCGCGGCCGGCTACCTGCTGAAGGATCTGCCCCGGGGCGAGCTGGCGGACGCGGTTCGGGCCGCTGCGCGGGGCGAGACGGTGTTGGCGCCCTCTGTGGCTGCGCGGCTGGTGGACCAGTTGCGGACGAAGCCGGAGCGTCCTCGGTTGTCGGACCGGGAGACCGCGGTGTTGCGGTTGGTGGCGGAGGGGTGCACGAACGCGGAGATCGGGCGGCGGTTGTACATCGGGGAGTCGACCGTGAAGACCCATCTCCTGCGGGTCTTCGGCAAGTTGGGCGTCGACGATCGCACGGCCGCCGTGACGAGTGCGATGCGGTACGGGTTGCTGGACTGAGGTTTCTCGCCCCCGCCGCCCCTACCCGTCCCATCCCTGGACGGCCTGAACGGCCTCGTCCTCAAACGCCGGACCGGCTGGGTATTCAGCCCCTCCGGGGTTTGAGGAGCGGGGTCTGGGGCGGAGCCCCAGAAGGATGGGACGGGTAGGGGCGGCGGGGGCGAAAATCCAGGCCTCAGCCCAGCTTCGACTCCAGCTCCGCCACGATCTCGTTCACGCCGACCGCCGTCTGATCACCGGACTCCATGTCCTTCAACTGCACGACACCCTCGGCGAGATCACGCTCGCCGGCGATGACCGCGTAGCGGGCCCCGCTCCGGTTGGCGCTCTTCATCGCGCCCTTGAGACCCTTGGAGCCGTAGGAGAAGTCCGCCGCGATGCCCAGCTTGCGCAGTTCGGTCACCTTGGTGAAGAGGACCCGGCGGGCCTCCTCGCTCAACGGGACCGCGAACACGCTGGTGGACGCGGGGAGTTCGAGCTCGACGCCCTCCGCCTCCAGGGCGAGGACCGTACGGTCGACGCCCAACGCCCAGCCCACGGAGGGCAGCGCGGGCCCGCCGATCATCTCGGACAGGCCGTCGTAACGGCCGCCGCCGCCCACAGCGGACTGGGCACCCAGACCGTCGTGGACGAACTCGAAGGTCGTACGGGTGTAGTAGTCCAGGCCTCGGACGAGCTTCGGGTCGTCCTCGAAGACGACGCCCGCGGCCGTGATGAGCTCGCGGACCTCCTCGTGGTACGCCTTGCACGCGTCGCACAGGTAGTCGCGGAGCAGCGGGGCGTCCGTCAACTGCTTCTGGACATCGGGGCGTTTGTCGTCGAGGACCCGGAGCGGGTTGATGTCCGCGCGGCGGAGCGTCTCCTCGTCGAGGTCCAGGCCCCGGAGGAAATTCTGCAGCGCCTCCCGGTAGACCGGACGGCACTCCTTGTCGCCCAGGCTGTTGAGGATGATGCGGAAGCCCCGCAGGCCCAGGGAGCGGTACGCCTGGTCCGCCAGGATGATCAACTCGGCGTCCAGCGCCGGGTCCTCGGCACCGATCGCCTCGGCGCCGACCTGGGAGAAGTGGCGGTAACGGCCCTTCTGGGGGCGCTCGTAGCGGTAGTAGGAGCCCGAGTACCAGAGCTTCACCGGCAGGTTGCCGAGCTTGTGCAGGTTGGCCTCAAGTGCCGCGCGCAGTACGGAGGCTGTGCCTTCGGGGCGCAGGGCGAGCTGGGAGCCGCCCTTGGTCTCGAAGGTGTACATCTCCTTGGTCACGATGTCGGTGGACTCACCGACACCGCGCGCGAAGAGCTCGACGTTCTCGAAGCCGGGCGTCTCGATGTAGCCGTAGCCGGAGTTGCGCAGCGGGGCGGCGATCGCCTCGCGTACGGCGAGGTACTTGGCCGACTCCGGCGGAATCAGGTCGTACGTGCCCTTGGGGGCCTGAAAGGTGCTCACGAAAGTTCTCGTCACATTCCTCGTCGGGGAGCCTTCACGTCAGCTCCCTGGCCGGAGGCCACCTCCCGCAGATACGGGTTGGTGGCGCGCTCCTGGCCGATGGTCGTCTGGGGGCCGTGGCCGGACAGCACCACGGTCGAGTCGTCGAGCGGCAGGCACACACGGGCCAGCGAGTCGAGGATCTCGGCGTGGGAGCCGCCGGGCAGGTCGGTGCGTCCGATGGAGCCGGCGAAGAGCAGATCCCCGGAGAAGAACACGGAGGGGATCTCCGTGGTCTCGGGCATCTGGAACGTCACCGACCCCTTCGTATGGCCCGGCGCGTGCGCGACCGAGAACTCCAGTCCCGCGAGCGCGAGCCGCGCGCCGTCGGTCAGCTCCCTGACGTCGTCCGGCTCCCCCACGGTCAGCTCGCCCATCAGCGGCATCCCGATCGAGCGGCCGAGCGCCTTCTCGGGATCGCTCATCATGAACCGGTCCTCGGGGTGGATCCAGGCCGGCACGTCGTGCGCGCCGCACACCGGGACGACCGAGGCCACATGGTCGATGTGGCCATGGGTGAGGACGACCGCGACGGGCTTGAGCCGATGCTTCCTGAGCGCTTCCTCGACTCCCTGGGCGGCCTGATGGCCCGGGTCGATGATCACGCACTCCTCACCGGCGGCGGGGGCGACGAGATAACAGTTCGTCCCCCAGGCCCCGGCGGGGAACCCGGCAATGAGCACGATCGTCCTTCGTTGTGTCGATACGGGAGGGGATAAGGATCCCTGCGTCAGTGGTCAGAGCCTACCGGCGCTGCCGAATCCTCAGCGAACCCATATACGGTACGGGGCACACGCAGGCGGTCGGCTCACAAGACGCACGCGTCCCAGTCGACGTACGAGACGCATGAGGAGAGAATCCGGTGGTCACCCAGGAACAGCGGAAGCGGCAGCTCGCGCGGGAGAAGTTCTTGCGGCAGCAGCAGCGGCGTACGTCCGCTCGACGCAAGGCGCGTATGCGCAACTCGGTGATCGCGTCGGTGCTCGGCGTGATCGTGATCGGCAGCGTCGCGCTGTACACGACCGGCGTCCTGAAGGGCGACGACGACAAGTCCAACGCGAGCGCGGACGTGACGCCCAGCGCCTCGGCGACGAGCAAGGCGCCGGACCCGTGCGCGAAGCCCGCGGCGGGCAAGATCAAGACGGAGACGTGGAAGAAGGAGCCGGCGGTCACGATCGACAAGTCGGCGAAGTACACGATGAAGCTGGCGACGACCTGCGGTGACATCGACATCGCGCTGAAGACGTCGGCCGCGCCGCACACGGTGAACTCGTTCAGCTTCCTCGCGAGCAAGGGCTTCTTCGACCACACGAAGTGCCACCGGCTCACCACCAGCGGCATCTACGTGCTCCAGTGCGGCGACCCGACGGGCGCGGGCAGCGGCGGCCCCGGCTACACGATCCCGGACGAGAACCTGAAGGACACCAGCCTCAAGGGCGGGATCTACCCGGCGGGCACGATCGCGATGGCCAACACCGGTCAGGCGCACACCGGCGGCAGCCAGTTCTTCCTGGTCTACAAGGACAGCACGCTCCCGGCGAGCTACACCCCGTTCGGTACCATCTCGGCCTCCGGGATGAAGGTCCTGAACAAGATCGCGGCCGCTGGTGAGAGCACGGGCGCGGGCGACGGAGCACCGAACGCGACGGTCGTGATCAACAAGGCGACCGTCACGAAATCCTGACCGTCAACAGCGAAATTTCGGTCGCGCGGGATGCGGACAGGCAACCCGCCGGTCGCCTATGTTGGCCGTGACGAAACTGTGGACGATGCCCGGGGGCACAGAGGCCCTGTGCAGGCATCATGTGGAGGAGGCGCTGTGAGCAGCGACCCGTGGGGACGCGTCGACGAGACGGGGACCGTGTACGTGCGTACGGCCGACGGCGAGCAGGTCGTCGGTTCCTGGCAGGCCGGCTCCCCCGAGGAGGCGCTGGCCTACTTCGAGCGCAAGTACGAAGGCCTGGTTGTCGAGATCGGCCTCCTCGAGAAGCGCGTGAAGACCACCGACCTGTCGGCGAAGGACGCGCAGGCCGCCGTCGACCATCTCCGTGAGCAGGTCGACGCCCACCACGCGGTGGGCGACCTGGCGGCACTCGGGGTCCGGCTCGACAAGCTCGTGGAGACCGTCGAGGCGCGCCGCGAGGAGCGCAAGCAGCAGCGCGCCAAGCAGTCCGACGAGGCCCGGCACTCCAAGGAGGCGCTGGTCGTCGAGGCGGAGGAGCTGGCGCAGTCCGACCAGTGGCGGGCGGCCGGTGAGCGGCTGCGCGCGCTGGTGGACACCTGGAAGGGTCTGCCGCGCCTGGACCGCAAGTCGGACGACGAGCTGTGGCACCGCTTCTCGCACGCCCGGTCGGCCTTCTCCAAGCGCCGCAAGGCGCACTTCGCGTCGCTGGACGCGCAGCGCGAGGAGGCCCGCAAGACCAAGGAGAAGCTGGTCGCCGAGGCCGAGGGTCTGTCGGCCTCGACGGACTGGGGTCCCACGGCCGCGCGCTACCGCGAGCTGATGGCGGACTGGAAGGCGGCGGGCCGCGCCCAGCGCGAGCACGAGGACGATCTGTGGAACCGCTTCCGCGGTGCCCAGGACGTCTTCTTCGCCGCCCGCAGCTCGGTCTTCGCCGAGCGGGACGCCGAGCAGACGGAGAACCTGAAGCTCAAGGAGGAGCTGGCCGAGGAGGCCGAGAAGCTCCTGCCGGTCACCGATCTGAAGGCGGCCCGCGCGGCCTTCCGCTCGATCAACGAGCGCTGGGAGGCCATCGGCCATGTGCCGCGTGACTCCCGCCCGAAGGTCGAGGGCCGGATGCACACGATCGAGCGGGCCCTCCAGGAGTCCGAGGAGACCGAGTGGCGCCGGACGAACCCGGAGGCACGCGCGCGTGCCGAGGGTCTGACCGGCCAGCTCCAGGCCGCGGTGGACAAGCTCACGGGCCAGATCGAGCAGGCCCGTGCCCAGGGCAACACCTCCCGCGCCGACAAGCTGCAACGCGAGCTGGAGGGCCGCCAGGCCCTGCTGGAGCAGGCCCTGAAGGGCCTCCAGGAGTTCGGCGGCTGACAGTCGCAGTCGTAGGCATGGAGAGGGGGCTCCCGTACATCGCGTACGGGAGCCCCCTCTGCGTACGTTCTACGTCTTGTTGCGCGCCGACGTCACCCGGTAGACGTCGTAGACGCCCTCGACGCCCCTGACCGCCTTCAGGACGTGTCCCAGGTGCTTGGGGTCGCCCATCTCGAAGGTGAAGCGGGAGGTGGCCACGCGGTCGCGGGAGGTCTGGACGGCCGCGGAGAGGATGTTGACGTGCTGGTCGGACAGGACGCGGGTGACGTCCGAGAGGAGCCGGGAGCGGTCCAGGGCCTCCACCTGGATGGCGACCAGGAAGACCGAGGACTGGGTGGGCGCCCACTCGACTTCCAGGATGCGCTCGGGTTCGCGGGACAGTGACTCCACGTTGACGCAGTCGCTGCGGTGAACCGATACACCGCTACCGCGCGTGACGAAACCGATGATGGGGTCACCGGGGACGGGCGTACAACAGCGGGCCAGTTTGACCCACACGTCGTCGACGCCCTTGACGACGACACCGGGGTCGGCGTTCGACCGGCGCTTGCGGCCGCGGCCGGTCGACGGCGGCACGCTCTCGTCGATCTCCTCGGTGGCCGCCTCCTCGCCACCGAGCGCCTGCACCAGCTTCTGTACGACGTTCTGCGCGGCGACATGGCCCTCGCCGATCGCCGCGTACAGCGAGGAGATGTCCGGGTAGCGCATCTCGTGCGCGAGCGTGACGAGGGAGTCGCCGGTGAGGATGCGCTGGATCGGCAGGTTCTGTTTGCGCATCGCGCGGGCGATGGCGTCCTTGCCCTGCTCGATCGCCTCGTCGCGGCGCTCCTTGGAGAACCAGGCTCTGATCTTGTTGCGGGCGCGCGGCGACTTCACGAAGCCGAGCCAGTCGCGGGAGGGGCCCGCGCCGGGTGCCTTGGAGGTGAAGACCTCCACCAGGTCGCCGTTGTCCAGGGTGGATTCGAGCGGTACGAGACGCCCGTTGACCCGTGCCCCTATGGTCCGGTGGCCGACCTCCGTGTGCACCGCGTACGAGAAGTCCACCGGGGTGGCGCCCGCCGGCAGCGCTATCACGTCGCCCTTGGGCGTGAAGACGAAGACCTCGTTGCGGGACAGGTCGAAGCGCAGGGACTCCAGGAACTCGCCCGGGTCCTCGGTCTCCTTCTGCCAGTCGAGCAACTGGCGCAGCCACGCCATGTCGTTGAGGTGGTCGTCCTTGCCGGTGGTCCTGGGCGTCTCCGCGCGCACCTTGGAGGTGCCGGCGACGGCCTCCTGCTTGTACTTCCAGTGCGCGGCGATGCCGTACTCGGCACGGCGGTGCATGTCGAAGGTGCGGATCTGGAGCTCAACCGGCTTGCCGTTGGGGCCAATTACTGTCGTGTGCAGCGACTGGTACATGTTGAACTTGGGCATCGCGATGTAGTCCTTGAACCGGCCGGGGACCGGGTTCCATCGCGCGTGCACCGTGCCGAGCGCCGCGTAGCAGTCGCGGACGGTGTCCACCAGGACGCGGATGCCCACCAGGTCGTAGATCTCCGCGAAGTCGCGGCCGCGGACGATCATCTTCTGGTAGACGCTGTAGTAGTGCTTCGGGCGGCCGGTGACGGTCGCCTTGATGCGGGCGGCGCGCAGGTCGGTCTGGACCTCGTCGGTCACTATGGCCAGGTACTCGTCACGCTTCGGTGCCCGCTCGGCCACCAGCCGGACGATCTCGTCGTACATCTTGGGGTAGAGGATCGCGAAGGCGAGGTCCTCCAGTTCCCACTTGATGGTGTTCATGCCCAGGCGGTGGGCGAGCGGCGCGTAGATCTCCAGGGTCTCGCGCGCCTTCTTCTCCTGCTTCTCGCGCTTGAGGTAGCGCATGGTGCGCATGTTGTGCAGGCGGTCGGCGAGCTTGATGACCAGGACGCGCGGGTCCTTGGCCATGGCCACGACCATCTTGCGCACGGTCTCGGCCTGCGCGGCCTCGCCGAACTTGACCTTGTCGAGCTTGGTGACGCCGTCTACGAGGAGGGCCACGGAATCGCCGAAGTCGCGGCGGAGCTGGTCGAGGCCGTACTCGGTGTCCTCGACGGTGTCGTGCAGCAGGCCCGCCATGAGGGTCGCCGGGTCCATGCCCAGTTCGGCGAGGATCGTGGTGACGGCGAGCGGGTGCGTGATGTACGGGTCGCCGCTCTTGCGCTTCTGGCCGCGGTGCCAGCGCTCGGCGACCTGATAGGCGCTCTCGACCTGGCGGAGGGTGGCCGTCTCGATCTTCGGGTCGTTGCTGCGCACTATCCGCAGCAGGGGCTCCAGGACCGGGTTGTACGGGTTGGAGCGCTGGACGCCGAGGCGGGCCAGGCGGGCGCGGACGCGGTTGGAGGAGCCTCCGCCGGAGCGGGCGGGCTGACCGGCCGTGGGA
>NZ_JBLTJC010000135.1:0-25704 GCF_048158785.1 Streptomyces colwelliae
CCTCCGACCCCGACCCCGAACTCCCCAGCGCCGTCCAGGAGAAGCAGCTCCGCGAGGAGGGCGTGTTCGACGAGTACCGGGTGCTGAACGAGGAGGAGACCGAACAGCGCCGCGTCGCGGAGGAACAGGCGAAGGAGTTCCTACGGCTGTTCGAGGAACAGCGGCGACGGCGCGAGGGCGCCGACGAGGCCTGAGCCCAGGAGGAGGGCGGGACCGGCCGGCCCCGCCCTCCTCCCCGGTGGTGTCAGCTCTTGCCGAGCATCTTGTCCATCTGCTCGATCTCGGCGCTCTGGGCCGTGATCACGTCGGCCGCGAGCTCGGTGGCGGGGGCGTAACTGCCGTCCGCCTTCTCGGTCTTGGCCATGTCGATGGCGCCCTCGTGGTGTTCGACCATCATGGTGAGGAACATGGTGTCGAAGTCGGCGCCGGAGGCCTTCTCCAGCTTGCCCATGTCGGCGTCGCTCATCATCCCGGGCGTGGCGGACGACGACATGTCGTGGTCCATGCCGGAGTCCGTGCCGGACATGTCCTGGGGGACCTGCTCGCCCCACGAGGTGAGCCAGCCGGACATGGTCCTGATCTCCGGGGCCTGTGCGCCCTCGATCTTCGTGGCGAGGCTCTTGACCTGCGCCGAGGAGGCGTGGCCGGCGGCCAGTCCGGCCATCTCCACGGCCTGGCGGTGGTGCTGGATCATGTCCTTCGAGAACGAGACGTCCGCGGCGTTGTGGCCGCCGGTCGCGGTGGCGGTGGCGGACGCGGACGCGGTACCGCTGCTCGCCTTGCCGTCGCCGTCGCTGCCGCACGCGGCGAGCGTGAGGGCGGCCACCGAGGCAGTGACGGCGAGAACGGTACGACGGACGAACCTGCGCTGTGCGGTCATGGTGGAACTCCTGGTGTGTGGATCCGTTCAGGGCATGCCGGTGCGCGCACGGTGACGTGTCGCGCGGGCCGCTCTAGATCCGCAGGAGTTGGAGTTCGGCGAGGGAGGGCGGGGCCCGGCCCCCGTCGGGACCACTGCCCGCCCCGGACGGACGTCCATCGGGCACCTCGGCGCAGGTCGCCACATCGGGTTGCAGCACCGGAACCACGGCCGGGGCACCGGCGACGGACGCGGAGGCGCAGGTCGCGTCGGCGTGCTCCATGTGGCTGCCGCAGTCGCCCGAGCCGTGGTCGCAGGCGTCCGGCGTCGACGCCGTCTCGCCCGTCGCCGTGGTCGTGACCATCACGGCGTGCCCGGACGCGGGCTCCGCCATCGGAACGGGCCCGAGCCCGTGCATGCCGAGCAAGCCGAGAAGCAGGACGGCCACGAGCAGCCCGTAGGACCGCACGCGAGGGTGCGGTCCTACGGGCTGCTCGGGACGGGCCATGGGGCCACCATACCCACCCCGGGTATTCGGCCCGCACCCGGCACCTCTGTCGGTGCGGCTGCCGGCGCGGTTGTCAGGGCCGCAGGGCCGGTGCCTTGGCGCTGCGGTAGGTGGAGATTCCGAGGGCCAGCAGCCAGTAGCTGAGGATCGCGCCCATCAGGGCGGTGGAGCCCCAGCCGTTCGCCGCGTAGAAGTGCGCGGGGGTGTTCCCGAAGAACAGGGACGGCACGAAGGCCAGGTTGATCACGGCCAGGACGTAGGCCGACCTGGCGGTCCAGCGCGGCAGCAGTTCCGTGCGGGAGACGGCGAAGCCCAGCGCGGTCAGGAAGAACGCCAGCATGAGCCGGGAGATCGAGCCGTAGAGGATGTAGGTGCCGCTGACGTCGATCGTCGGGTCGATCGGATGGTCGGCGGCGATGACCGCGCCGGCCTCCAGCCCGCTGGAGACCAGCGTGATCGTCGTGTAGACGAGCCCCGCCGTGAAGGCCATCGAACCGGCCCACTCGTACTCGGGATTCACGCGCTTCACCAGGTCGCGGAACGCGGTCACGAACACGAGCAGGAACGCCAGCGCGACGATCCCGATCAGCAGCCTGGCCAGCACGTTGGCGTCCGGCGGCGGGCCCGAGTAGACGAAGTACAGGGGCACTTCGACGATGAGGGCGACGGCGGCGGCGATGCCCGCACCGCCCGCCAGACGCCTGGCAGACATTTCGTTCATGGGGTCCCCCGGAGTTTCCGTGTGGTGGATTCGGTACGTCATGAATCCTGCCGCCGACGGCACGCACGGTCCCTGGGCCTGAGGACCGGATCGGGGGTGTTCCTGACGACACCCCCACCGGACGTACGGGAGTCAGGCGCCGAAGACCTGGACCTCCGAGACCTGCCCGGCCGGCCAGCCGGTGTTCGCGATGAAGTCGAGCCGTACGTAGCGGGCGGTGACGGTGGCGGGGAGCGTGAGGGTCGCGGTGTTCCCGGTCGCCGGGTCGAAGGTGTGGCCCGCCGCGGCGAGGAGTTGGGTGGTGGTGCCGGCCTCCGTGCCGCCCTGGACGGAGATCGTCTGGGTGCGGGTGGCCCAGGCGGTGGCCGGGGGAAGTTTCAGGACGATCCGTCGGACGCCGGTCGCGGCGCCCAGGTCGACCTGGACCCATTGCGGGAAGGCGTTGTTGGCGGACTCCCAGTAGGTGTTGGTGTCACCGTCGGTCGCGTTGCCCGAGGCGTAGGTCTGGGTGTGGCTGCTCTCCGAAGTGGGCCTGTGGAGCGCCAGGTTGGTGGTGCTGGACGGGGGTTCGGTCGTGACGGTCACCTGGTTGGAGGGCTGCGAGACGTTGCCCGCCGCGTCGTGGGCGACGACGTCGAAGGTGTACGCCGTTGACGCGCCAAGTCCGGTGACGGTGAAGGAGGTTGAGCTGGTCGTGCCCACCTGGGTGCTGGTCGGGCCGGAGACCCGCAGGACGCGGTAGCCGCTCACGCCGACGTTGTCGGTCGCCGTGTTCCAGCTCAGCGAGACGGAGTCGCTGCTGTGCCCGGTGACGGTCAGGCCACCCGGCGCGGCGGGCGGGGTGGTGTCGCCTCCGTTCGGAACCACCGGCTGGGTGGGACGAGTTGGGGTCAGCGCGAGCAGGCCCTTGAGCATGCGGCCGCCGTCGCCGGTCAGGCGCAGGTAGTAGTCGGAGGAGCAGACGGTGCCGTCCTCGTCGAGGGCGAGGAACCCGGAGTTGGTGGGCACCCAGGCCTGGGTCTCGGCCGTCTTGGCGATCTGGTTGCCCTCGTTGTACTCGTCGAACATCGATATGTAGATGCCCTGCACCCCGGCCCGCACCATGTTGTAGAACTGCCGCCACATGAAGTCGCCGTGCGCGCGCTGCCTGCCGGAGACGTCGCCGGGCAGGACGCAGGGCTGGAAGTCGATGCCGTTGGCGTTGCAGTCGGCCTGGTCGGGGACGGTGTAGGTGGTGTACGCGTTGTCGGCCTCGGCCACGTTGCCGATGGCGCCGACCATCCACGGCGAGATCATGTTGAAGGCGTGGTAGACACCCAGGAAGCCGGGCTGCGAGCCCCCGGTACCGGTCCGCCATTCACGCGGGACGCCCCCGATGACGTAACAGCCCTGATTCTTGAACCAGTTGACGACGTCGAGGCAGGCGTCGGGAGTGAAGGGATGGTTGGGATCGTTGAAGCCGAAGCCCCAAATACAGACCACAGGCTTGCCGTTCTGCTTCGCGTAGGCCGAACTCGCCGTGTGCGCGGACATCTTGTTCGTCCAGTCCGTCTTGATCTCGGACTGCATGTTCGTCCAGTTGGAGACGTCGTACATGATGTAGAATTTCCGCCCGTACGACTCGGCGGCGCTGCGCACCTTGGTCGCCATGGCGTCGCGCGTGGGGCCCTCGCCGCCGGTGGGGTTGAAGCGTTGCAGGGCTGCCGTGTCGATGTTGTTCTGCTGCATCCACAGGAAGTGGGTGTTCACGGTCTGCTGGTCGTACGAGGAGAACAGCTTGGCGGGCTGGCCGTTGCCCAGGGCGGCGTACGACGTCTGGTACGTGTTGGTGTACTCCCGCACGTCGGGCCAGCATGTGATGTTGGTGTTGGTCGGGGACGGCGGCTGACCCCAGTCCTGACTCCAGTGCCACCAGCCGTTGATGGGCGCGCCGTCGCCGATACAGGCGAACCAGCCCTGGTAGCCGACGGTGATCTTGCCGACGACGTCGCCCGGCCCGCTGGCCGCCGACGCGGTGGGGGCGAGTGCGGTCTCGGTCGCGCCCACGGCTCCCACCGCGGTGGCCGCGATCGCGGCTCTCAAGAAGACTCTGCGGGTGACACCCATCTCGACTCCTTTCAGTGGTCGGTGCCGCCGAGCGCACGCGCGCTCGGCGGCACCGTCAAGTCAGGTCAGGTGTTCCAGACCTGGAACTCCGAGAGCTGACCGGCCGGCCAGCCGTTGTTCGCCGTGATGTTCACCCGGAGATATCGCTGGGTGGTCGCGGTGAACGTGATAGTCACCGTGTTGTTGGTGGTGGGATCGAAGGTGTACGTCGCCGACGGCTTGACGGTGGTGAAGGCGGCGCCGTCGGTGCTGCCCGACAGGGACAGCGTCTGGTTGCGGACACCCCAGCCTGCGGGGAGTTGGACGACGACTCGGCTCGCGCTCTGCGCCGAACCGAGGTCCACCTGGACCCACTGCGGGAAGGCGTTGTTGGCGCTCTCCCAGTAGGAACCCTGGTTGCCGTCCGTCACGTTCGACGACGCGTACACGTCGGTGTGGCTGGACTCGGTGGTGGCCGCGCCGGCCGCCAGGTTCCTGCTCACCGTGCCGGCGCCAACACCGGTCAGCGGAACCGTCGTTGTGCCGTTCGACGCGTTGCTGGCAATGCTGAGGTCACCGGCGCGGGTGCCGGACGCGGTGGGTGTGAACGTGACGCTGACCGCGCAGGAGGCGCCCGCCGCGATCGACGTCCCGCAGGTGTTGGTCTGCGCGAAGTCGCCGGTCACGGTGACGCCGGAGACGGTCGCCGCCGCCGTACCGGTGTTGGTCACCGTGACCGTCTTCGCGCTGCTGGCCGTGTTGAGCGCCTGAGTGGCATACGACAACGACGTCGGGTCGACCGACAGGGTCGCCGGTGAGGAGCCGCCACTGCTGGGGAACACCTCGAAGTCCGACAACTGGGCAGCGTTCCAGCCCGAGTTGGCGGTGATGTTCACCCGCACGTATCTCGCCGTGGCCGAACTGAACGTGATGGTCACCGTGTTGCCGTTGGCGCTCGGGTCGAAGGTGTACCCGGCCGATGCCTTGATCGTGGAGAAGCTGGAGCCGTCCGTGGATCCCTGCACCGACAGGGTCTGGGTACGGGCCGACCACGCCGTCGCCGGCGGGAGTTTGAGCACGACCTTGCCGACGCCGTAGTTCTGGCCGAGGTCGACCTGGGCCCACTGCGGGAACGAACCGAGCGTGCCCTCCCAGTACGTCGACGCGTCCGGGTCGGTGAGGTTCGAGGCGACGTACGGACTGCTGCTCGAACTCGCCGACGCGGGGCGCCCGGCGGCGATGTCGGTGGTGCTGTCGATGCCACTGCCGGTCAGGGATACGACAGTTGGGCTGTTGTTGGCGTTGCTGGTGACGGTCAGGTTGCCCGCACGCGCTCCGCCCGTGGTGGGCTTGAAGCCGACGGTCACCGTGCAGGACGCGCCGACCGCGAGGCTGGAGCAGTTGTTGGTCTGGCTGAAGTCACCGGTCGCCGCGACGGCCGAGACGGTCGCCGACGCGGTGCCCGAGTTCGTCACCGTCACCGTCTGCGCGGTGGCCGACGAGCCGACCACCGTCGCCGGGAAGGACACGCTCGCCGGGTCGGTGTTCAGCACCGGGCCCGGCGCGGTGCCGGTACCGGAGAGGCTGACCGTGTTGGTGGTGCCGCCCGCGTTGACGGTCAGCGCGCCGTTACGGCTGCCGGTCGCCGTCGGCGTGAACTTCACGCTGACGGTGCACGAGCCGTTCGCCGCGATCGACGAACCGCAGGTGTTGGTCTGGGCGTAGTCGCCGCTGGTGGAGATCGAGGAGACGGACGCGGCGGTGTTGGTCGGGTTGGAGACCGTCACGGTCTGCGCCGCGCTCGTCGAACCGGTCGCCACCGAACCGAAGTTGAGCGCGCCGGGCGTGGCCGTCACGCCCTCGGACGGGTAGGGCGGGAAGACCGGGGCGGGCCAGCCGCCGCAGTACGGCGTGCCGCTGATGCCGGAGTTGCCGCCGCCGTCGGTGACGACGAAGTTGCCGCCCGAGCAGTTGTACACCGGGTTCGAGTAACCGACGCCGGTGGCCGTGACGTTGGTGAACTTGGCGGCGCCGCCGGTCTGTTCCTGGAGGGCGAAGGTTCCGGTGCCGGCGATGGTCACGTTGTTGAGGTTGACGCCGCTGATGGTGCCCTCGACCCACTGGACGGCTTCGTAAGGGCTCTGCTGGATCAGCGCGTTGGTCACGTTGATGGGGCCGGTGATTGCGCCCTGGCTGCCGTCGAACCACAACGCGCCTACGCCGAACTGCCAGTTGGGGTCGAGGCTGCCGGCCCGGACCATGGTGTTGTCGGAGATCGTGGTGGTACCGACCGGCGTCGACGTGAAGCGCTGCCCGACGTGGATGCCGCCGCCCTGGGCGATGCCGGTGTCCACCACGCGGTTGCCGCTGACGGTGTTGTCGTGGCCGCCGTAGATCGCGATGGCGTTGGCGAGGATCTGAAGGGACACGGTGTTGTTGGAGATCGTGTCGTTGGCGTCGGCGCCGAGGGCCGAGTCCGCCCAGGTGGCGATGCCGTCGTCGCCGGTGTTGCGGATCTCGCTGTTGGTCACCTTCGAATTGGTGACGCCGCCATGGAAGTTGATGCCGTCGGCGGTGGTGTCACGGATGCGCATACCGGTGAACGTCAGGCCGTCCATCGGTCCGTCCATCCAGGCGCCGACCTTCATGTGGTCGATCCACAGGTTGGACACGGTCGAGTCGCTCATCGCGCCGCCGATGCCGTTGACCTGGGCGCTGTCGTCGCGTTCCTGCACATTGCCGAAGATCGCGAAATTCTGGAGGCGCACGCCGGTACTCGCGTTGGGCGCCGAGTTGCCGTAGAAGCCGGGGGCCGTGCCGATGACGGTCGAGTACCACATGCCTGCGCCGGCGATCGTGACGTTGTTGACGCTGATGTGGCCCGGGATGTTGTAGCTGCCCGGCGGGATCCACACCGTGCCGCCGGGTCCTGCCGAGCTGATCGCGGCGTTGAACGCGCTGGTCGCGTCGGCCACGCCGGTCGCGTCGGCGCCCTTGCTGGTGACCGACACCGCGCCCGAGGGTGCGGTCAGGGCGGCGCCGACCTGCTCGAAGTCGGCGAAGTCGATCGTGTAGGAGGAGGCGGTGTCCCCCGCGTCGACCTGGAGCTTGAAGGTCGTGCCCGCCGGATAGGTGGTGGAGAACAGGCGGTGGGCCTCGTCGTAGAAGTGGTGCGGGTTGCTGCCCGGCGTGTTGGTGAAGGGGTAGCTGCCGTAGTACCAGCTGTAGGCGTTGGTCAGGGTGAAGTCGGGCTGCTTGACGCCGTTGACGTACAGCGACAGCGCGGCGGTGTAGACCGAGCCGCCCGAGGTGTCGGGGATGCTGTAGCGGAAGTTGATCGAGTTGGTCGCCACCGGCGTGGTGAACGTGACGTACTGGCCGGTGCCCTGGAGCGTCGTCGCCTTGCGGTACGACGCCTCGTCGGCGAGCTGGCCCTGGGTGTAACTCGGGCCGATGGACGTGCCGTTGGTGGCGGAGTTCTCCGCCTGCACCTCGACGTACGGCAGGCTCGCTCCGCTGCCGCCGGTGGCGGTGGACGCCGCCGCGGCGGGTGGAGCGGCCAGGGCGAAGACGCCTACGGCCGCCAGCATCACGGTGCTGACCGCCCAGGCGAGGGCTCGTCTCAGGTCTCGGATGGAATGGAACACGTGCCACTCCTTACATAACGAAATGCCGGAACTGTTCCGCTGGCACCGCCGGAGAGGGAGGGGGGACGGGGGGTCGGCAACGATGCATGGGGGACCGTAATATCGTTGACATGATCACGCAATAACTAGACAGGACTCTGCAACAAACAAATTTGCGGCCCGCAAGATCTCATGTGCCCCGCGCACATGACGGTGCCGCCGGACGGAATGTCCGGCGGCACCGTGGGGAGGGTGGGGTCAGGAGGCGGGCGGGGTCAGGCGTTCCAGACCTGGAATTCGGACACCTGGCCCGCGGGCCAGCCGGTGTTGGCGGTGATGGTGACGCGGTAGTAGCGCTGGGTGGCGGCGGGGAAGGTGAGCGTCACGGTGTTCTTGGTGCCCGGGTCGAAGGTGTGGGCCGCCGAGGGCTTCAGGGTCGCGAAGGTGGTGCCGTCGGTACTGCCGGCGAGGGCCAGGGTCTGGGTGCGGGCACCCCAGCCGGCGGGCAGTTGCAGGACCACGCGGGAGGCGCTCCGGGCCGAGCCGAGGTCGACCTGGACCCACTGCGGAAGCGTGTTGTTGGCGCTCTCCCAGTAGGAACCCTGGTTGCCGTCCGTCACGTTCGACGACGGGTACACGTCGGTGTGGCTGGACTCGCTGGTGGACTTGCCCGCGGCGAGATTGGTGCTCGTGGTCTCGGTGCCTGTGCCCGAAAGGGCCACCGTGGTGGGGTTGTTGGACTGATTGCCGGTCAGGGTGAGCGTTCCGGTGCGGGTGCCGGCGGCGGTGGGTGTGAAGGTGACCGAGACCGCGCAATTCGCGCCTGCGGCAAGGGAGTTGCCGCAGGTGTCGGTCCGGGCAAAGTCACCGCCGACGGTGATTCCGGTCAACGAGGCAGTGGCGGTACCGGAGTTGGTGACCCTGACGGTCTGTGCGGCGCTGGTCGTGTTCACCGTCTGGTCGGCGAAGGTGAGTGATCCGGGAGACGCGGTCAGGGTGGCCGACGGTGGGCTACTCCCCGTGGCGAAGCTGAAGTTGTTGATGTTCCAGCCGCCGCTGTCCTGGTCGAGCGTCAGAATCTGTCGACCGGCCGGCAGGGTCACGTGGGTGGTCGCGGTGCCCCAGGTCTGCCAGTCGCCGGTGGCCGGCAGGTCGACGGCTCCGGTGAGATTCGTGCCGGAGGTATCCGACAGGTGCAGCGCGCCGGGCACCGCGGACGGGGCCGCGATGCGGAGGTCGAGGGTGTAGGTGCCGGCCGTGGCGACGTCCACGGTGTAGCGGAACCACTGTCCTGCGCCGGTCCAGCCCAGGTTGTAACCGCCCCCGGTGTCCGAGGTGTTGTCCAGGTCCACGCCGTCGGCGCGGTAGGAGTTGGCGTTGCCGTTGACGGAGGTGACGTTGTACGCGACCCCCTGCCCACCGGTGTCGTAGTCCTCCGCCTGGACCGTGCCGGGCACGGCTGCCGGGGTGCCGCCGTAGGGGCCCTCGGGTGCGGGCGGCGGCCAGTGGTTGTCGCTCAACGTCGCGACGAATCCGGTGGAGTTGTTGACGAAGGCCGAGGTGCCGGCGCCAAGTCCCGTGACGGTGTTGCCGGTTATCGTCGCGGAGCCGGTGGGGGCGGGGTAGAACGGCGGCGAGATCGCGATGCCGTTACGGCCGGGGCTGCTGACGGTGTTGTCCTGGAGCAGGGTGTTGGTCGAGGTGGAGAAGCCGATGCCGTCGTAGAGGGAGTCGGTGACGGTGTTGCCGGTCACCGTGACCTTGTCGACGATTCCGGTGTTCTGTCCGTCGCCGCCGTTGCCGATGTGCAGGGCGGGCTGGCCCTGGCTGTAGGCGTTGCCTCCGGAGCGGACCACGGTGTTGCCCGTCACCGTCGCGGACAGCAGGTCGCTGCCGTTGACACCGAAGCGCCCGGCGCCCAGACCGATGTAACGGGCGGTGTCGCTGATGTAGTTGTCCTTGACCTGGTGGCCGCTGCCTCCGTAGATCCCGATGCCCTTGCCGCCCCAGGGTGCGATCGAGGTGTTGTCGCTGACGGTGACATCGCTCATCGGGTTGTAGTGGGTCTGGGAACCGTCGCTGTTCGTGTTGTAGGCCACCGAGTTGATGGCGATCGCGTCGTCCCCGGTGCCGCGCACGAAGTTGTTCGTGACCGTCAGGTCGTTCCCGGTGTCCGCGCCCAGCGACACGTTGTTGACGTTGATCCCGTCGGCCCAGATCGACGTCAGCCTGCTGTTCTTCACCGTCCCGCCGGTGCCGGAGGCCCAGAAGCCGGACATGGTGTGCTGGGTCCAGATGCCGTCGGCCAGCCAGTCGGTGCCGGTGGTGTCCATCGCGCCGCCGTCCCCGCCGATGGTGCTCCGGCTGACGGCGTTGGCGTCGATGTGGAAGTTACGCACAGTGCAGGAGGTCAGGTCGAACAGGGCTGCCAGCGGTGTGCTGTTGGGGACCGGGACGTCACGGTAGACCGTGCTGTACCAGAGGCCGGCACCCGCGATGGTGATGCCCTGCGCGTTCAGTCCCGCGGTGCCCTTCACATAGAAGGTGCCCTGCGGGATCCACAGGGTCTTGCCCTGGTCCTGCGCCTGGTCGATGCAGGTCTGGATGGCGGCCCGGCTGTCCACGGCCTGGCTGTCGGCCGCGCCGTTGGTCGGGTTGTCGTCCGGCACCGCACCGCAGCTCGTGATCGAGATCGAGTTCGCGGGCTGTGCCTGCGGCGCCGGCGGGTTCTCCACGTCCACGGAGTCCACGTCGTAGAAGGAGGCGCTGTTGTCGGAGTCCTTGCGCAGCGAGAACGTGGCGCCCGCCGGGATCGGCGACCCGGTGACGAAGGTGTGCGACTCGTCCCAGAAGACCCTTGGGTCGCCGTCGGCCGGGTTCTGGTTGTCGCTGGTGTTGTAGTTGCCGTTGCCCTCATACACCCAGCTCTGCCGGGAGTTGAGGTTCAGCGCCTGCCGGAAGACCCCGTCGACGTACAGGTTCAGCGTGCCGGTGACACCACCGCCGGATGCCGAATCGGGCACGCTGGCGCGGACGTTGAGGAAGGAGATCGGCTGCCCGGTGGTGTTCGTCCACCGCACCGACTGGCCCGTGCCGTCCAGGTGGACGTAGGAATGGCCCGAAGCCTCCAGTGCGGCGCTCGAGTACTGCGTCGCCGGCGCCGAGGTCAGCGACCGGACGGCCGCGCCGCCGCCGGGCGCTCCCCCCTCGGCTTCATAGACGGAGAACGGCGTCGTCGCACCTACCGCCGCGCTCGCTGCCGCCTTGGCCGGGGGCACCTTGGCCGGGGGCGCCTGCTGTGTGGCGGCGGCCGGTAAGACGGACACGCACAGCGCACCGACCGCGGCGACGACGGCCACCGCCAGTCGCCGGGGTCTGAGGATCGTCAGCATGTGAGGCTCCTTCACGGAGTGGGGGGAGACCGGCGCCCCGACCGTACAGAGACCTCATCGACCCCGCTAGATTCCGACGAAGTAAAGAATGAATCCAGCAAGCCACTGCAAGTAACTTGCGGGCATTCGCAAATATCGGACTGCCGACCGACTCGGACGGTGCCTGCTGATCCCGTTGACGCCGGTCGAGGAAGGCCGATCCCCCATCGGTCCCCGGAAACGATTGAGGGGCGGTTTCGGATTTCTCCGAAACCGCCCCTCAACTACGACTCTGTCGAGTCGGGACGACAGGATTTGAACCTGCGACCCCTTGACCCCCAGTCAAGTGCGCTACCAAGCTGCGCCACGTCCCGGTGCGCTTCCCACGGAGAACCGTGTGATCGCGCGAACAGCACTTTACCCCACGCCCGGGGGTGCGCCGGAGCCGGTCCCGGGCGCGGGACAATCGTCGTATGAGCGACACGACCTCAGACGGTACGGCCGACGCGCGGGACCGGGACGGCGACGGGCGGGCGCGCAATGCCCGGCCGCGGGACGGGCTCGGGCGGCCGTTGCCGTACGACGCGGACGGTGTGGCACGGCAGCCCGAGGGGGTCGTCCGGGCGCCGGAGGAGACCGTCGTCGAGGCGCAGGCGCTGCTCGACGAGGGGAAACCGTTCCACGCGCACGAGGTCTTCGAGGACGCCTGGAAGTCGGGGCCGGACGAGGAACGTGCCCTGTGGCGCGGGCTCGCCCAGCTCGCCGTGGGGCTCACGCACGCGGCCCGGGGGAACATCACCGGCGGCGCCCGGCTGCTGCGGCGCGGCGCCGGGGGCGTCGAGGAGTGGGCGTCGGCGACGGGGCGCGAGCGGCCGTACGGGATGGATCTCGTGGGGGTCGCGGCCTGGGCGCGGGGGCTCGGGGACGATGTGGAGCGGGGCGGCGGGAGTATCGACGCGCGGGCGCGGGCGCCTCGGCTGCGCGGGACGTCGTAGCCGACGAGGAGTTCGCATCATCGCGGTATGTATCGATGCGTGCCGGTGCGGTGTCCGGGCTGTCAGTGGCGTGGGGCAGACTCGGGGGTGTGCGAAAGATTCATGTCATCGGTATCGGCGCGGGCGACCCCGAGCAGCTGACCCTGCAAGCGGTCAGGGTGCTGCGGAGCACGGACGTGTTCTTCATCCTCGACAAGGGCGAGGTGAAGTCGGACCTCACGCGGCTTCGCCGGGACATGCTCGACGCGCACATAACGGAGGGGACGTACCGC
Source organism: Streptomyces colwelliae (assembly GCF_048158785.1). Lineage (NCBI taxonomy): Bacteria > Bacillati > Actinomycetota > Actinomycetes > Kitasatosporales > Streptomycetaceae > Streptomyces > Streptomyces colwelliae. Next base: position 12,438 of record NZ_JBLTJC010000135.1, read on the forward strand.
CTGGTCGAGGCGCGGGACCCGGAGCGGGACCGGAAGGCCGGCGGTGCCGCGTACTCCCCCGCGGTCGGGGACTGGCGCAGTGCCCGCGCCGACATCTACGAGCGGCTCATCGTCGAGGAGCTGGGCGAGGACGAGAACGGCGCGTTCCTGGTGTGGGGCGATCCTTCGCTGTACGACAGCACGCTCGGCATCCTGGAGGAGATCCTGGAGCGGGGTGCGGTGGCGTTCGAGTACGACGTCGTGCCCGGCATCAGCAGTGTCTCGGCGCTCGTCGCCCGGCACCGCACGGGGCTGAACCGGGTCGCCCGGCCGGTGCAGATCACCACGGGGCGGCGGTTGTCCGAGGGGTTCCCTGAGGAAGTGGACGACGTGGTCGTGATGCTGGACGCGCACCAGGCGTTCCGGCGGTACGCCGACCAGGACATCGACATCTACTGGGGCGCCTATCTGGGCACTCCGGACGAGATCCTCGCCTCCGGTCCGATAGCCGAGGCCGCTCCACGCATCGAGCGGCTGCGCGCGGAGGCCCGTGAGCGCAAGGGCTGGATCATGGACACCTATCTGCTGCGTCGGCACCCGAAGGGCGAGTAGCGGGCAGGGACCGGGGCTGAAGGCCGGGGCTGGGGCTGGGGCACCCGAGTGGACCGCCCCGTATGCATGAGGGGGCCGGTGGTGTGAAAGTGACCTCGTGACAGTCGCCGAGGAAACCGCGCTGCCTTCCGCGCAGCAGCCCCCCGTGCTGGACCCCCGCCGCCGCAACGTCGTCTTCGTGACGATCATGCTGGGGATGCTGCTGGCGGCCCTCGACCAGACCATCGTCGGTACGGCCCTTCCGACCATCGTGTCGGACCTGGGCGGTGCCGAACACATGTCATGGGTGGTCACCGCCTATCTGCTGGCCGAGACCGTGGCGACCGTGCTGGTCGGCAAGTTCGGTGACCTGTTCGGCCGCAAGGTGGTCTTCCAGGTCTCGGCGATCGTGTTCATCACGGGCTCGTTCCTGTGCGGTCTGTCCACCAACATGACGCTGCTGATCGCCTGGCGGGCGGTGCAGGGCATCGGCGCGGGCGGTCTGATGGTGACGGCGATGGCGCTGATCGCCGACGTCATCCCGCTGCGGGAACGCGGCAAGTACCAGGGCGCGATCGGCGCGGTGTTCGGCGTGGCCACGGTCATCGGACCGCTGCTGGGCGGCCTGTTCACCGACCACCTCACCTGGCGCTGGGCGTTCTACGTCAACGTGCCCATCGCGGTCGTCGTCGTCATCGCGGCGGCCCGCACCATCCCCGTGGTCAAGTCGGCGATGCGGCCCGTCATCGACTACCTGGGCATCGCACTCGTCGCGGTCGGCGCGAGCTCCCTGATCCTGGCGACGAGTTGGGGCGGCAACGAGTACGCATGGGGTTCGGCGACCATCATCGGCCTGTTCGTGGGCGGTGTGATCGCACTCGGCCTGTTCTGCTGGGTGGAGACCCGGGCCGAGCAACCCATGCTGCCCATGCGGCTGTTCACGAACCCGGTGTTCGCGGTCTGCTCGATCCTCAGCTTCATCGTCGGTTTCGCGATGCTCGGCGCGCTGACGTATCTGCCGACCTATCTCCAGTACGTCGACGGCGACTCGGCCACGATCTCCGGTGTGCGGACTCTGCCCATGGTGATCGGGCTGCTGATCGCGTCCGTCTTCAGCGGCAATGTGGTCAGCAAGACCGGCCAGTACCGCATCTTCCCGATCATCGGCTCTGCGGTGATGGGCGTCGGGCTGTACCTGATGTCCCTCATGGGCCCGGACACCGGCGCGTTCCTGGAATCGGTGTACATGTTCGTGCTCGGCACCGGCATCGGGCTGTGCATGCAGGTGCTGACGATCGCCGTGCAGAACACCGTCGAGTACACCGACCTCGGCACCGCGACCTCCGGCGTCACCTTCTTCCGTACGCTGGGCAGTTCGTTCGGTACGGCCGTCTTCGGCACGATCTACGCCAACAGCCTGGGCCCGAACCTCAAGGACGGGATCGCCGAGGCCGCGAAGGCCAGCGCGTTGAACCCGGCCGTGATCACCAAGGCTGCGACCAGCCCCGAGGGCCTGCACAAGCTGCCGCACGCCGCCGCCGCGCCGATCATCACCGCGTACGCCGACACCATCCACACGGTGTTCCGGTGGACGGTCCCGGTCGCCGTGATCGGTTTCGTCGTCGCCCTGTTCCTCAAGCAGGTACAGCTGCGCGACAGCGCGCGGATGGGATCCACCGACATGGGCGAGGGCTTCGCGTCACCGCGCGGCGGGGACTCGCAACGGCTCCTCGAAGCGGCCGTCGGCAAGGTCATCGGCAGCACGGACCTGGACACCGCCCGGCGGATCATCACGGACTCGGACACCCGGCTGGACGTCGCCGGCGCCTGGGCCGTGATGCAGGTCGAACTGTTCGGCAGAATGGTCGGCCACGCGAGTCTGGGCCTGATCGCCGCGCGCCGCCACATGCCTCCGGAGGTACTCCTCCCGGTCTTCGACCGCATGGTCGAGGAGGGCTATCTGACCCGCGACGGCTACCTCCTCTCCCACACCGCGGCGGGCGAACGCGAGGCCGAGGTCATCGGCAAGGCGTGGGGCAACTGGCTGGAGGACCGGGTGCAGAAGGACATCGGCCGCCCCTCGGGCACGGACCTGCGCGCCGCGGTCGACTCCATCGCCAAGCGCCTCCTGGTGGAGGACCTGACCTCCGGACTGCCGCAGCGCGCGGCGGAGTTGGAGTCGAGTTCGGCGCCGTGAAAACCGGGTGACCGGTGAAAGTGGCTCCGGTCATACTCGGGGCATGTCCCCGACGCCCGTGCGCTTCCGCGACCCGCGTGCCGACCGCGCCGACTTCGCGTCGTCGATACTGGTCCGCTGCCCGCGCTGCGAGCGGATCGCCCACTTCGAACGGCGTCCGTGCACCCCTCCCGACGCCGACGGCAGGAGGTATCCGCAGACCCGCGTGGTCTGCCGGTCCTGCGGCCTGTGCCGGATCGACATCGGCGCGTGCCGCTCCTCGCGGTATTCCAGTGACTGCTCCTGCCCTGTCCTGTGGCTGCGGACCGGTACCAGACACGGAGAGTTGTGGGCGTACAACCTCCAACACCTGGACCTGATCAGGCGGTTCGTCGCCGCCGATCTGCGCGAACGCGCGCCCTGGTACGACACCGGGCAGAAGATGACGCTGGTCGCCCGCCTCCCGGCCTGGATCAAGAGCGCCAAGAACCGGGACGAGGTCCTGCGCACGGTGGACCGTCTCCGGGCCACGGTCATCGCCCCGGGCTGAACCCCAGCCCATCCAACACCCCGGCAACATCAGGCACCGCGCTCACCCCGTCCGGCAGCGGCGGTCGTCGTACGACCACGACCGGGACGCCCGCCTCCCGTGCGGCCGTGAGTTTCGCCGCGGTTGCCGCTCCCCCGCTGTCCTTCGTCACGACCACGTCGATCCGGTGTTCGCGGAGCAGCGCCGTCTCGTCGGCCACCGTGAACGGCCCGCGGGCCAGCAGCACTTCGACGTCCGGCGGCATCGGGGGCTCGGGGGGCTCCACCGACCGTACGACGAAGTGCAGTCGGGCGAGGTGGGCGAAGGTCGCGAGTCCGAGGCGGCCGGTGGTGAGCAGTACCCGGCGCCCTAGTGCGGGCAGTGCCTCGGCTGCTTCGCTCAGGGAGGCGACCGTGTGCCAGTCGTCCCCGGGACCGGGTTGCCAGCCGGGCCTGCGCAGCACGACGACGGGCAGCCCGGTCGCCGCACCGGCCCGCGCCGCGTTCGCGGTGATCGACTCCGCGAAGGGGTGGGTGGCGTCGACGACGGCGTCCACGCGGTGCTCCCGCAGCCACTCGGCCAGCCCCTCGGCTCCGCCGAAACCGCCGATCCGCACGTCTCCGGCCAGCGCCCCCGGCCGTGACACCCGCCCTGCGAGAGACGTGGTCACCCTCACTTCGGGAAGGGCCGTCAGCTCGGCGGCCAGCTCACGTGCCTCGGTGGTGCCGCCGAGGATCAGGATGTGCGGGGACATGCGGTGAGCGTACGAGGTCACGGGGCCGAGGGGTCAGCGGAGGAGCAGTTGCAGTCCGCCGATGATCGTCGCCGCGATCACGAGTTGCTCGAACAATCGCTGGTTGATTCGGTTCACAGCCCATTTGCCGATGAACGCACCGGGCACGACGAACGCCGCGAGCGCCGCGTCAAGCATGAGGGAGTGCCCGTCGATCAGGCCGAGGCCCACACTGAAGGGCACCTTGGTCACGTTGACGATCAGGAAGAAGAACGCCGACGTCCCGAGAAAGCCCAGCTTCCGGAAGCCCGCGGAGAGCAGGTACATCGACATCACCGGGCCGCCGGCGTTGGCGACCATCGTGGTGAAACCGCCGAGCACACCGTACGAGCGCGCCTTCGCCCGGCCGGACCTGGTGGCGACGGAGTCCGGTTCGTCATCAGCCTCCGGTGAGGCCTCCGCCGTGCGCCGGCGCCACAGGGTGACCCCCGCCATGAACAGCAGGATCGCCCCGATCGACGTCCGTACGACCGCGTCGTCGGCCCACACCAGGAACAGCGTCCCGATCACGACTCCCGCCGCGACCGCCGGGAACAGCCGCCACAGGGTGGGCCAGTGGGCGTGCCGCCGGTAGGTGAGGACGGCGAGGACATCGCCGACGATCAGGATCGGAAGCAGTACGCCGGTGGAGGCGCGGGCGGGCAGGACGGCCGCGAAGATCGCCAGGCTGACCGTGTTGGCCCCGCTGACGGCGGTCTTCGAGAAGCCGACGAGCAGGGCCGCGGCGGCCAGGGCGGCAAATTCCCAGCCGGACATGTGCCAGAGAGTCATCGTGTTCATGCGAGGGCCGATGGTATGTCCATACATCTCCCCGCGTAAGGAGTGTCTCGTCAGGTGGCCCCTGCCAGTTCCGGGAGCCGCCGACCACCGGGGCACCAGTGGCGCTCGACCGGTGCGGAGCGGTGTCGGTCCGCGCGGCCACCTGGGAAGATCACCCGGGATCAGGACCTTCCCGACACCGCCGGAGGACACGGAGGACACATGGCCGACACCCGCGAGCACACCCTCACGGGCACCAGGGGCACGATCACCGCCCACGAGTGGCCGCACGAACACCCGCGCTACGTGGCCCTCGTGGCGCACGGATACGGCGAACACCTCGGCCGGTACGCCGAGTTGGCCGCCGTACTGCTGGACCACGGCGCGGCCGTGTTCGGCCCCGACCATCAGGGCCACGGCACGTCGGCCGGCGAGCGCGTGCTGATCGGGGACTTCGAGGACGTGGTCACCGACCTCCACGCCGTCGCCGAACTGGCCCGCGCCACGTACCCGGGCGTCCCCCTCGTCCTGATCGGCCACTCCATGGGCGGCCTGATCGCATCCCGCTTCACGCAGCGCCACGGCGACGAGTTGGCCGCGCTCGTGCTGTCCGGGCCGGTCATCGGCGGCTGGGAACTGCCGGGCCGGCTGCTCGCCCTCGACGTGATCCCCGACATCCCGATCAACCCGGCCGCACTGTCCCGGGACCCCGGCGTCGGTACGGCGTACGCGGCGGATCCGCTGGTCTGGCACGGTCCGATGAAGCGGCCGACGCTGGAGGCCTTCGCTCAAACCCTGGAGAACGTGGCCGAGTCGGGGAACATCGGCGCGCTCCCCCTGCTCTGGCTGCACGGCGGTGACGACCGGCTGGTCCCGCTCGACGGCAGCCGTGTCGGCGTGGAGCGGTTGAGCGGGGGCGAGTTGACCGAACACGTCTATCCGGGCGCCCGCCACGAGGTGTTCCACGAGACGAACCGCGCGGAGGTCTTCGCGGACCTGATCCGTTTCCTGGACGGGGTGTTGAACGGCACCACCCGGTCGCCATGACCGTGCCAGACTTCTCGCACAGCCCATGGGGATCGCAGCACGCAGCCCGTGGGTGTCGTCGTAGTGCGCAGTCCAGCAGAGGAGCGTCGCGTGACCGGGACAGAGCCGGCCGGCCAGCGGATCGACACGTCGAAGCCGCATCCGGCGCGGGTGTACGACTGGTTCCTCGGCGGCAAGGACAACTACCCGGTCGACGAGCAACTCGGCAGGCAGATCACGTCACTTGACCCGGGCGCCCCGCGCACCGCGCGTGCCAACCGCTGGTTCATGCAGCGGGCGACGCGGATGCTCGTCCGGGAATCGGGCATCCGTCAGTTCCTGGACGTCGGCACCGGCATACCGACCGCGCCCAACCTCCATCAGATCGCCCAGTCGACCGCGCCGGACGCGCGGGTCGTGTACGTCGACAACGACCCGATCGTCCTCGCCCACGCGGCGGCGCTGCTGCGCGGCACGCCCGAGGGTGCGACGGAGTACCTCCAGGCCGACGCCCGCGAACCGCTCACCATCCTCCAACAGGCCTCCCGCGTCCTCGACTTCGACCGCCCGATCGCCCTGTCCCTCATCGCCCTGCTGCACTTCATCCCGGACGAGGACGGCGCCCACGAGCTGGTGAGCACCCTCATCGACGCGCTGGCGCCGGGCAGTTGCCTGGTGGTCTCCGCCATGACCGCCGACTTCGAACGGGAGAAGGTCGAGCGCGGCATTGCCGCCTACGCGGCCGGCGGGGTAACGCTGGTGGCCCGTTCGCACGCCGAAGTGAGCAGCATCTTCAAGGGACTTCAGCCGATGGACCCCGGCATCGTCTCCGTGTCCGACTGGCACCCCGAACTCGCGGAGGGCGAGACCGCGCTCGGCGAGGGGCCGATCTCGCTGTACGGCGGGGTCGGCTTCAAGGTCTGAGGTTCCCGGGGAGCGGTCGCGGGGTTCCCGAGCCGTCAGGCGGACGTCTCGACGTCCACGGCGGCCTCGGCATAGGTGACGAAGTCGTCGACCAGCCGGTGGAAGAGGCCCGCGAGCTGCCGTAGGTCCTCGGCGGACCAGTGGATCAACGCCACCTCGATGCCGCGGCGGCTCGCGTCCCGTATGCGGTTGACGGCGGCCAGGCCGCTGTCGGTGAGCTGGACGCGCTGGGCGCGGCCGTCGTCGGGGTCCGGGATGCGGACCACATGGCCGAGCTGCTCCAACTGCCGTAGCTGGCGCGTGACATGAGAGGCCTCCACGGACATCCGGACCGCCAGCACTCCGGGGCGCATCGGCTCGCTCTCGGCGATGTACCGGAGGATCGCCACGGCGGCCCGGTCCAGCGGCAGCCCGGCCAGCGCCATCAGACGCTCGTGCTGCCGGGCCCGCCCTGCCAGGTAGGCGATACGGGTGAGGACCCGCTCGATCTCGGCCACGTCCTCCGGAACGGACGCTGCCACGGGTGGCGATGTGGACATGCGTCCACCGTAACAGCTACTTGCCTGAGTTAAGCAAGGTCGGTAACGCTTGCTTGACTCAAGTAACTCATTTATGGTTGCCTAACTCAAGCAAGCCAAGAGCTGGGGCCGCCTGAGCGGAGGTGTCCCCGTCGCGCCGTACGCCGTGGGGACGGAGTATGGCGCCGTCACCGGTCCCGGCGGCCGGAGCACTCCCCCCGTCCGCCGCCGGGGCCGGTGACACCCCTCACGCACATGGAAAGCGAGTCCATTCATGGCCACGATGAAGTCCGTCCAGACCGGCGCCGTAGACAAGATCGACGTGGTGGACGTCGAGCGCCCGGCACCAGGGCCGAAGGACGCCCTCATGAAGATCCGTGCCTGCGGGATCTGCGGCACCGACACCTTCTTCCTGCACTTGGGGGGCGGCCCCTTCGGAGCCGGCGGCGCCATGGTCCCGGTCCCCCTCGGCCACGAGCCGGCCGGCGAGATCGTCGAGGTCGGCGCGGAGGTCGACGGTCTGAAGGTCGGCGACCGGGTGGTCGTCAACCCGCAGGGCGCCCCCAGCGGAATCATCGGCTGCGGCGGCAAGCACGGCGCCATGAGCGACTACCTCCTGCTGGAGGACTGCGAGATCGGCAAGAGCGTCACCGTCTTCCCCGACACCGTGCCGTTCGACGTCGCAGCGCTCAACGAGCCGATGGCCGTGGCCCGGCACGCCGTCAACCGTTCGGAGGCGAAGCCCGGCGACAAGGTCGTCATCTTCGGCGCCGGGCCCATCGGTCTGGGCGCGGCCATCTGGCTGAAGCTGCGCGGGGTCGAGCACGTCGTCGTCGCGGACGTCATCCCCTCCCGCCTGGAGACCGCGCTCGCCGTCGGCGCGGACGCCGTGATCAACTCCGCCGAGGAGGACGTCACCGCCCGGCTGACCGAGCTGCACGGCCAGGCCGCCAACGCGCTGGGCCAGCCCCGCCCCGGTACCGACATCTACATCGACGCCGCCGGTGTCGCCGCGGTCGTCAACACCACGGTCGACTCCGCGAAGTGGGGCGCCAAGCTCGTGATGGTCGCCGTACAGAAGAAGGGCGCCGACATCGACCTCGGCGGGATGCTGCGCAGCGAGCTGACACTGATCGCCTCGCAGGGCTACCCCACCGAGATCTTCGAGGTCACGCGGGAGATCGTCGAGCACCACGAGCGGTTCGCCAAGCTGATCAGCCACCGGGTGCCCTTCGCCGAGGTCGGACAGGCCTTCGAGCTCGCGCTGACGCCGGGCGCGGCGGAGAAGATCGTCGTCACCTTCGACGAGTAGTCGCGGGCGCGCGGGTTCCCGCCGTCGGCCGCGGCCGACGGCGGGAACCCGCGGACGGCCTGCCTCCTCGGACAGGAACCCCCACTCCATGATCCCCACGCCATGATCAACCGCCTGCGGCGGCTGCCACGACTGCTGCGCTGCCATCCCCGCACCGTCGACCTGGTCATCGCCGCCACCCTCTTCGCCTGCTCCTTCCCGGGCAGCGTGCTGACGCTCCCGGGCCGCGATCTGACCGTTCCGTGGTGGCCGGGCGTGCTGGCCACGGGCGTCTGTGCCCTCGCCCTGCTGTGGCGGCGCACCCTGCCGCGCACCACGGTGGTGGTCGCCCTCTGCGGCGCCATGACCGTGGCCGCGCTCGGCTACATCCTCACGGTCCTGGTGATCGGACCGCTGATGGTCGCGCTCTACACCCTGGCCCGGCTCTCCGACCGGACCACCGCGAACCTCTTCACCGCCTCCGCCATCGCCCTGCTGGTCGGCACGGCCCTCATCGTGGGACCCGACACCGAACCGCTGGTCCTGAAGCTGCTCGGCCCGGCCGTCTGGCTGCTGCTGCCGACCTCCCTCGGCACCACGACCCGGCTCCGCGCCGCCTACCTGGAGGCGGTGCAGGCCCGCGCCGAACACGCCGAACGGACCCGGGAGAAAGAGGCTCGGCACCGTGTCACCGAGGAACGCATGCGGATCGCCCGCGACCTCCACGACGTCGTCGCCCATCACCTCGTCCTGGCCAATCTCCAAGCGGGCACGGTCGTACGGCTGATGCGCAGCCGGCCCGAGGAGGCCGAGCGGATCGCCGGTGAACTCGCGGTCACCACCCTGTCGGCCGTACGCGAACTCAAGGCCACCGTCGGCCTGTTGCGTCACGCCGACGACTCGGAGACCCCGTCGGGACCCGCGCCCGGACTGGCCCAACTCACCGAGCTGGCCGCCTCGTTCGAGCCCGCCGGACTCTCCGTCACCGTCAACACCGAAGGCAGGCCACGGCCGTTGTCCGCCGGTGCGGACCTCACGGCGTACCGCATCGTGCAGGAAGCGCTCACCAATGTGACCAAGCACGCGGGCACCGGCTCGGCGGAGGTGCGGCTCAGCTACTCGCACGACCGGCTGGGCATCACCGTCACCGATCACGGCGGTACGACGGCTCTCGCCTCCCCCACGACTCGTTCCTCCCCCGCCCCGGCCGACGGCTACGGCGTGATCGGCATGCGCGAGCGCGCCCTGTCCGCCGGTGGCAGGCTCCGCGCGGGACACCGGCCCCAGGGCGGCTTCGAGGTCGTCACCGAACTGCCGCTTCTCCCCCGGACCGGGACCCCGGCCGAGACACCCGACCAGAATGCACTTGCTTAACTCAATCAATCTCATTATGGTTGAGTGAGTCAAGCAAGCCAGTTCCCCGCTGACTGTTCCTGCTCGTCCCCTCTCTTCACATCCCGTTCCGATGGAGGCACTGCCATGTCCGACGCCCTTGCCCGACCCGCCGAAGCGGGTTCCTCCGCTCCGCCGAGGTCGAACGCCGTCGTCGCGGTGCTGGCCCTCGCCGGGATCGTCGTCTCGCTCATGCAGACCCTGGTCATCCCGATCATCCCGGAGCTGCCGAAGTACCTGAACGCCTCCGCGTCGAACACGGCGTGGGCGGTCACCGCCACTCTGCTGGCCGCCGCCGTGGCCACCCCGGTCGTGGGCCGCCTCGGCGACATGTTCGGCAAGCGCCGCATGCTCCTGACCAGCATCACCCTGCTGGTGACGGGCTCGATCGTCTGCGCCCTGGCCGACTCGCTGGTCCCGATGGTCATCGGCCGCGCGCTCCAGGGTCTGGCCGCCGCGGTCGTCCCGCTCGGCATCAGCATCATGCGTGACGTGCTGCCCAGCGACCGGCTGGCCGGCTCCACCGCCCTGATGAGCGCCTCACTCGGTGTCGGCGGCGCCCTGGGTCTGCCCTCGGCCGCCTTCATCGCCGACCACTACAACTGGCACCTCCTCTTCTGGGTCTCCGCCGTCCTCGGCTCCGTCTCCTTCCTGCTGGTCCTGCTGATCGTGCCCGAGTCCAAGGTCCGCACCGGCGGCCGCTTCGACCTGGTCGGCTCGCTCGGACTCTCCGCCGGACTGATCTCCCTGCTGCTCGCGATCTCCAAGGGCTCCGACTGGGGCTGGACCAGTGCGACCACGCTGATCCTCGGCATCGCCGCCGTGTCGATCCTGCTCTCCTGGGGCTGGTACGAGCTGCGCAGTTCGCAGCCGCTGGTCGACCTGCGGACGACCGCGAAGCCGCAGGTGCTGTTCACCAACCTGGCCTCGATCGCCCTCGGCTTCTCGATGTTCGCGATGTCGCTGGTCCTCCCCCAGCTGCTGCAACTGCCGGCGCAGACCGGCTACGGCCTGGGCAAGTCGATGCTGATGGTCGGCCTGGTGCTCGCTCCGCAGGGCCTGGTCATGATGGCGATGTCCGCCGTGTCCGCCCGCGTCACCAAGGCCAAGGGCCCGAAGGTCACCCTGATGATCGGCGCGCTCATCGTCGCCTCCGGCTACTCCCTCAACATCCTGCTGATGTCCGAGGTCTGGCACCTCGTCCTGGTGTCCTGCATCATCGGTGCCGGCGTCGGCTTCACCTACGGCGCCCTGCCGGCCCTGATCATGGGCGCGGTCGACCCGTCACAGACCGGCGCGGCGAACAGCCTCAACACCCTGATGCGGTCCCTGGGCACCTCCTTCGCCAGCGCCATCGCCGGTGTGATCCTCGCCCAGATGACCACCGACTTCGGCGGCACCGCCCTCCCGTCGGAGAACGGCTTCAAGGTGGTCATGGCGATCGGTGCCGGAGCCGCACTGCTGGCCTTCTTCCTCGCGAGCCTGATCCCCAAGGCCCGTACGGCGGTCGACGCACCGGCCGACGCGGAGCCGACCCCGGCTCCCGAGGTCGCCGACGCCAAGGCCTGAGGCATTCTGGCCATCGAGCACACGGCGGTCGCCGTCCCGCGTGATACGGGACGGCGACCGCCCTCCGCCTGCCCGTAGTTCCCCCGGCACACAGCGAGGAGTCCACGATGACGACACCCAACTCCCGTGACACGGCGACCGGTTCGGCCGACGCACCCGTGGTGCGGTTCGGCGCCGGTGCGGTGCGCGGGCGGCTGGAGGACGGGCTGGCGGTCTTCCGCGGCATCCCGTTCGCCGAACCGCCCGTCGGGGAGGCCCGGTTCCAGGCACCGCGACCCGTGCGCGGCTGGGACGGCGTGCGCGAGGCCGGTGACTTCGGTCCGCCGCCCCCGCAGGAGTCCGGATTCCAGGGCCGCCGGGGCGTGCTGGAGGCGGCGACGGGCGACGACTGGCTGACCGTCAACGTGTGGACGCCCGCTCCCGGTCCGGCGGCCCGCCGGCCGGTCATGGTGTGGATCTACGGCGGCGCCTACAAGTTGGGACACGCGGGCAGCCCCGGCTACGACGCGCAGCGCATCGCGCGGGACGGCGACGTCGTGGTCGTGACCTTCAACTACCGTGTGGGGATTGAGGGGTTCGCCCGGATCGACGGCGCCCCCGCCAACCGCGGACTGCTCGACCAGGTCGCCGCGCTGGAGTGGGTGCGGGAGAACATCTCCGCGTTCGGCGGCGACCCCGGACAGATCACCGTCTTCGGCGAGTCGGCCGGTGCCGGGTCGGTGGCCTCGCTGCTGGTCATGCCGAGCGCCGCCGGACTGTTCCGCCGGGCCATCGCGCAGAGTGTGCCGGGCCCGTTCTTCTCCGACGAGTTGGCCAAGGACATCGCGTCCGCCATCGCCGCCGAGGCGGGCCTACGCCCCACGGCCGCCGACCTCGCGACCGTGGACCCGCGTCAACTGCCCACGGCGGGCGAGACGTTGACCTCCAAGATGCACCAGTACGAGGACCGGTGGGGCGGCCTCGCCCACACGCTGAGCCCCTTCGCGCCCGTCGTCGACGGCGAGGTGCTGCCCACCACGCCCTGGCAGGGTGTCGCGGCGGGCGCGGCCCGGGACGTGGAACTGATCCTGGGTCACAACCGGGACGAGTTCCGTCTGTTCACCGTGCTCGGCGGCCAACTCGGGAAGATCACCGAGGAGGACGCGGCATCCGCGCTGCGCCGGTTCGGGCCGGGTCCCGATGCCGAACAGGCCTATCGCGGCGCCTTCCCGGACGCCTCACCGGGCGAGCTGTACGAACTCGTCCATTCCGACCGGACGTTCCGCATGCCCTGTCTGCACCTGGCGGATGCGCAGGTCGCCGCCGGCGGACGCGTGCACGTCTACGAACTCACCTGGCCGGCCCCGGGGTTGGGCGGAGTGCTGGGCGCCTGCCACGGTCTCGACATCCCGCTGCTGTTCGGCACGTTCACCGCCGACCTGGGCAACCTGCTGTTCGCCGATGTCGAGCCCTCCCCCGAGGCGCTGGAGCTGTCGTCCCGTTTCCGCGCGTCCTGGACGGCGTTCGCGAGGACGGGCGACCCGGGCTGGCCCGCGTACGACAGCGAGCGGCGGTCGGTGCGGGTACTCGACGCGGAGTCCGTGGTCACGGCGTATCCGGAGGAGGCCTCGCGGCGGGTGTGGGAGGGGTATGCCTTCGGTGCGCTGACGTTGGCCGAGCGAACCGGACAACCCGGGTAACGCGACCGCACGCCCCTCTTGGCCGCAGGCCCCCTCTCCCC
>NZ_JBLTJC010000136.1:0-25690 GCF_048158785.1 Streptomyces colwelliae
CGGCACGTCTGACGGGGGATCAGCCCGTTCGCGCACCCGAAGGGGGCCCGGCGTCTGGAACCTCAGCCGGCGTATCCCTTCAGGACGGCGGACGACCCTGGAGCCGCTCCGGTCCAGGGCCTGGCCGATCGGATGTCACTGCTGTCGTACGTCCGCGAAGAAGCCCAGGCGAGGGTCTTCCGGGGTGCCGACGAGCAGCGCGCGGTCCAGCAGGATGTTGTTGTGCTCGCAGCTGGTCTCCGGGAGCATCACGCAGGCGTGGCAGGCGGCCAGGTTCGTACCGCTGGTGCCCGAGGCCTCGGTCTCCACGCAGAGCGGGTCGGAGGAGCACCACTCGGCGCGGCGGACGGCCGAGCGGATCGTCCGGTCGAGACGGTCGGGTTCGCCTTGGGCCACGAGCCCGCCCAGGCTTCCGGCGGAGTCGCTGGTCGCGGTGTAGACGAGTACACCGGCCATGTCGTCGGCGGCGTACAGCCGCTCGCGGAGCGCCGAGGCCGGATATCCCGACTCCAGGCTCCACTCGTTGATGAGGACGTGGGCCAGGGTGTGCAGGAGCACCATGCGGGGGGTGGCCGGGGAAGGGACCGCCTGGCCCAGGTCGTCGGCCCGCTGGTCCAACACCCGTTGGTGGGCGGAACGCATCCGTTCGATCCGGGAGGTCACGGCCGGGACCTTCTCCCAGACACCGAGGCGGTCCTCGGACAGCCGGAGGAACACGCCTTCGCCGCGTACCTCCATGGCCGGAAGCCAGCGGAGAAGAGACGCGGACAGCGGCACCTCTTTCGCGTCGGTCGTCGAGTCGGGGTCGGCGAGCCGGGTGAAGGCCTTCAGCGCGCGCACCTCGCGCAGCCTCTTGACGAGCATCGGGCCCGTGACGCCGAGCGGGGCGAGCACGCCGCTGTCGCCCAGCGGGGTCTCGCAGACGAACTGCTCCTCGCGCGAGTGCTCGCTCGCGTCGTTCCCCGAGCGGAGGCTCTCGTACTCCTTGACGCGCAGGGCACGGTAGCGATGGTCGAACGAGGGCGGATTCTCGCTGTCGGGGTCCTCCTCGCGCTCGGCGGCGAGCAGCGTCATCACCTCGTCCAGCGGTACCGGGCAGTTCCCCTTGAACACGCCGTGGAGATAGATCTCGACGTGCTCGCGACTGTCGTACGTGCGCAACGCGTTCCAGTGCTCCGCCAGCGGATCCGTGCGGCTGTCGCTCCACGGCGGGATGGAGAGCGCCGACTTCTGCACCGGCTGCCACACCGCCGAGGAACCGCGCTGGAGCGTGCGCAGGTCCAGCCCGCACCCCGGCGCCGCGGCGGAGGAACCGAGCCACGGTCGGGAGCCCCGGCACCTGAGGCCCAGGTCCTTGAGCGCGTTCCGGCGGAAGGAGCCCTCCATCGAGACCTCGGGGGCCTTCCCGCAGGTGCACGAGACGAGGATCGACCGGAGTGACGACGTACGACCGGACGTGCGGAGCTTGAGCCGGCCGCCGCACTGTCCCGCTGCGGAGGCACCCCGCTCGGTGGAGCGGTGCACCCACTGCCAGTAGGGGAACTCGTCGAGATGCCCGCTCTCGCACGCCACCACGAAACGGGAGGGCACGAGATCGACCTCGCACGTGCCGCAGACGCTCCGGCCCGGTGGCGGGTTGAAGGCGCGATGCCGTTGCAGTTCGTCGCACTCGGGACAGGAGTGCATCAAGGGGAAGCGGCGGACCCGCACTCCGTCCTTGCTGCGGTCGTCGGACGCGGGGGGCAGCCGGAAGTGGTCGACCTCGAGCAGCCGCTCCAGCCGGCGCTCGTGGATCCGGGGGGACTCCTCGGCGCTCCAACTCGTGTCCGCGCTGTCCAGGCCCGAGACGACGAAGGATTCGTGGTCGACCGCGATGAGCGATCCGACGCCGTACGTGGTGATCGCCTGAGCGCGGCGGACGGCGCCGCGTCGCGGAAGGTTGTGGGTGGGAGCGGTGCCGTCGGCGCCGGAGCGGCGACGGCGGGCGGGCGGCGGGGTCATCGGGTTCCCTCCAGGAACAGGGCGGACTCGGCGTCGACGTCGCGCAGGCTCCACAGCGTGGACCACGCGTCGGCGTCCTCGGCCTTGTCGTCGAAGGCCTTCAGGAGCGACGGCGTGCGACGGCCCCGGAGAGGCTCGAAGACCAGGCCGCTGTGGATGTCCGCCTCTTCGCACCACCAGTCGACGAACTCGTCGAAGGCCCGGGACACGGCGGCCGTCTCTTCCGGGGCGACTCCGTCGACGCGCTCCAGAAGCACCGTCTTGATGCGTCCGCGCAGGACGTCCTCGTAGGAATCCACCGCGCCCGCGCCCGGGTTGGGTCGGGCGGCCGGGATCAGGATGCGGGCGAGTGCCACGATCACCGCGTGCAGCCCCCGGTCGCGGGCACGCGCGGAGAACGGTGTGACGGAGGTGGACTCGACCTCGCGATAGAGCGCCGAGTGGTAGTGCTGGAAGCTCTCGTAGTGGGAACGGTCCCTGGAACGGGCCGAGTTGAGCATCACCGCGACCAGACCGGGGTGGGCGCGGCCGACGCGGCTGGTGGCCTGGATGTACTCGGCGGTCGTCTGCGGCTGACCCATCACGGCCATCAGGCCGAGGCGGTCCACGTCCACGCCCACCGCGATCATGTTGGTGGCGAGCAGCACGTCCACGGTGTCCTCGTCCGGGAGCCTCTTCTCGATGCCCTTGAGGCGGGTGGGGATCTCGCTGGCGTCGATGCGGCTGGTCAGCTCCGAGTAGTTGGTGACCTCGCGGACCGCCACACCCTCACGCTCCGCGAGTACCTCGAGGTAGGCCACCACGTCGTCGTGGACCTGGAGTTCGGCGGCGGAGAGCAGCCGGAGACTGTTGAAATAGCCGACCAGACTCCAGTACGCGTCACGCACCTCGTCGGTGGTCCGTGCCTGCTCGGCCCGGTGCAGCAGCGTCGCGTAGGTGCGGATCAACAGGGTGGACTGGCTGGTGCCGGGGGCCAGCAGACCGACGTAGCGCCTGCTCGCCTTCTCCTCGCGGGACGTCTCCACGGCGAACCACGAGTCACGGGCGTCCAGACCGGCGGGCGGGAACTGGCGCACCTCGCGATCGAAGAGACGCAGGCCCTGGTCGGCGGCTCGACGGATGGTGGCTGTGGAGGCGATCACCTTGGGCCGGTCGGCGAGCGCGTCGACG
Source organism: Streptomyces colwelliae (assembly GCF_048158785.1). Classification (NCBI taxonomy): domain Bacteria; kingdom Bacillati; phylum Actinomycetota; class Actinomycetes; order Kitasatosporales; family Streptomycetaceae; genus Streptomyces; species Streptomyces colwelliae. Next base: position 3,172 of record NZ_JBLTJC010000136.1, read on the forward strand.
GCGGTCTCGTACAGGCCGGTGAGCGTCCCCAACGGGCCCGAGATCAGGTGGAGTTCGTCCTGAACGATCAACTCCGGGGGAGGAGTGGCGCCGTTCGGGTCGTCGCGGTTGAAGAGGGCGGCGGTCTCCGGACGCCACGGCATCGACGCGAACTTGTCGACGGTGGCGATCACCAGCGTGGGTCGGGCGGCGTACACCGCCTCGTCGATCAGGTGGACGGGCAGCCCGTCACCGAAGTCGCAGTCCTCCCCGGGGCAACGGACGTGCATCCGCCGCCCCTCCGTGTCGACCTCGTAGTCCCGGGCGTCCAGGCGGGTCCCGCACCAGGGGCAGGCGTGCAGTTGGACCGGGTTCTCGGTGGCGAGCCGCTTGTCCAGGTTCGCGCGCAGCTCGGCGAGCCTGGCGTCGGCCTCGGCGAGCTTGTTGGGGGTGGCCGAACGCCCCACCCACATGCCGACGGAGAACTCTTCCCCGCCCAACTCGGGCGTGTTACGGCGCAGTTGTTCCATGGCGCAGAGAAGGATCGCCGCGCGCTCGAACTGCTGGAGGGTCAGCAGCCGCAGCGTGTAGCGCATGAGGACGACGACACCACCGCCGTCCGCACCGCGGCGGATGCGGCGCAGGAAGGAGGTGAGGGCGATCAGCCCCAGGTAGGCCTCGGTCTTGCCACCACCGGTGGGGAACCACAGAAGGTCGGAGACCTGCCGGTCGCGGTGCGCCGGGTCCTCGATCCCGGCCAGGCAGAGCAGGACGAACGCGATCTGGAAGGGGCGCCAGCGGCCGGCGGCCGGGTCCGGGGCGCCGTGGCGCCCGCTCTTCACCCAGGCGCTGCGGGCCCGTTGGTCCGCCATGGCACGGTTGGCGAGTCGGAACGCCCGCATCAGATCGGGCTCGGTCCGCAACAGTCCGATGCCCTCACGGATCCGGTCGAGCGCCTCGCGACAGGCCGCCACCTGGTCCCGCGCGGGCTTCTCGTACGGGCCGCCCGCCAGGGCGTCCGCCTCGACCGCCTTCCGGGCGATCCAGCGTTCGTACCCCGAGACGAGGTCCTCCAGGGCGGTCAGAACCTCGTCGTCGGGCCGCTCCGCCAGACCGAGCATGGACAGCGCCGAGCTGTCGATCTCCGGGTTGGAGTCGGTGAGGAGCACCTCCACGGTGGGTACGAACACGCTCCGGATCTCGGGGACGGCGGCGTCCACGGCATCGCTCACGCCGATCGGCGGCGGCGTCCAGTCCCAGGCCGCGGCACAGCCGTGACCGACCGCGAAGGTCGGGGCGTGACGGTGCAGCAGCCTGCTCGTGGCCATCTCCGGGTCGTGCGCGGCGGCCGGCGCGGGACGCTCGACGAAGGCGGTGGAACCATCGGCGGCCCGGACCGTCAGAGCGCACTGGAACAGGGCGAAGGCGTCCTGGAGGTCCCGCTCGCCCACCGTCTGGGTGTTGACCAGCGTGACGGTGATCGTGACCGTGCGGGTGACGGGGTCGGGGCGGCGGACGTTCACCCGGAGCTGGACCCTCTCGTCGAGATCCTCCCGTCCGTCGCCGTCGGGTGTCGTGGGATCGATCGTGAAGTCCGGGAGATCGAGTTCCTTGCGGCGCCACCGCTCCCGCTGGTCCTCGGTGGTGCGGGCCTCCGCACGGCGGGCCGGGATCGGCTTTCCGTCGGCGTCGGTCGGCTCGTAGACGGCCGCGCGTGACGACACCACGATCGGGCCGCTCTCGGCCGGGTCGACCGCGAAGGTCAGACCCATGGAGGAGGGACGGCGGTCCCCGGAGGCCGCGACCTCCTGCGCGGTTCCGGACTCCTCGGAGTCCTCGCGCCGGAGTTCCGGAGCGACGTCCAGGCCGTCCACCTCGGCGGCGTTCTCGTCCCTGAGCGCCTTCGTCGCCCGCGGATAGAGCACACCGGTCAGATAGCGGTCGATGGGCGCGTCCTGGGCGAGGACCTCCTCGCGCTCCTCCGGTGCCGCGTCCGGTGAAGGGCCGAGCAGTTCACGGCGGAGTCCCGCCAGAAGCTCCTCGTCACGCACCCGGTAGTGCTCGGAGTGCCGGCCTTCCCCGTGTGTCATGCGCTCTGCTCCTCGTCCATGTCGGCGCGGCGGTACCGGCCGATGCCGGTGATCCGCGGGGCGATCCACACACCTCGATCACCGAGTCCCGCGTTGGCACCGGCGGCGATGCTGCCCGTCACCGTCTCCAGGGTGTCGATCCGCAGGCCGTGGATCTCGTCGGGCCACCAAGGGTCCCAGGTACGGCTGACCTTCTGCACCTGGAACAGCCCCTCACGGAACCGACGCGACGCCTCCCCGATCTCCCGGCCGTCGTGCAGAAGGACGTACGGCGGGCTCTGCGCATCACCCATGGGCAGGTCGTGCCGTCTGTGCAGCACCACCTCCTGACCTGGACGGACCCGGTCCAGCAGATACGCCTGGGCGGCCGCGGCGTCCGTCCCGTGACCGGGAGGGTCGTCCCGGTTCACGTCGCCCGCCGCGGCGACGATCCCGAACCTGTCGTACGACCGCCACGACCCCAGGAAGAGCCGGCCGTCGTGCCGCCTGCCCGCCCTCTTGAAGTGCGGCAGCTCGGGCGGCGTCACGTGGTACAGATCCTGGCGGGGGCGCGTCATCGCCACGTACAGGGCGCGGGCCTCGGCAGGGAGGTCCAGCCCGTCCTTGTACCGCTTGTGGAGATCGGCGACGGTCGGCGGGGACAGGACGATCACCCGGTCGAACTCGAGGCCCTTGGCCCGGTGGACGGTCGAGACGACGATCCGAGCCGTCTCCGGGTCGGCCCCCTCGTCGGGGAACCGGCCCTCGGCGACCGCACGGCGCAACCGGTCCACGTCCAGCACACCGTGTCCGGCGCCACGCGCCACCCGACGCAGCACCGTCCACAGCGCGCCGGCGTCCGGCGAGTACGGCAGAGGGATCTTCGTGAGCAGGGAGGTGAACCGGTCCTCGGTGAGGCCGGTCGCCTGCGTACGGCGCAGCAGCTCGGCCACCCAGTACGGCACAGGGCGCTCCTCGAGCGGGCGCCGCAACCGGTGCTCGACACCGTGTGCGTGCAACAACTCGGAGACCACGAGAGCCTGTTGGTTGTCGCGGGTGAGGACGACGCAGGTGTCGGTCAGGTCCCTGAGACCCGCCAGGGCGAACTCGTCGTCGAGGTCGCCCATGCCGTTCGTCGGGTCGAGGAGCAGGTCGCGCAGTCCGTCGTAGAGGCTCTCCGCCTCGCTCGGGTCGTCGAGCCGCTGGAGGCGGGGACCGTACGCCAACGCGACCCGGGCCTCGGGCGTGGTGGCGCGGAAGTTCCGGGTGAGCCGCAGTTCCACCAGGTCGTCGGGGTAGGAGCAGCGCAGCCAGTCGAAGAACCGGCCCGTCTCGTCGGCCCGTTCGGCGAGATCCTCGATCTGGAACCCGTACACGGACTGGGCCGCGTCCCCGACCACGGTGAAGCCGCAACTCTCCTGGTACCGGTCGAGGAGCGCCTCCACCAACTCACGGCGTCCGCCCAGCAGATCCTGCACCTCGTCGATCACGACGTGCGCCGGCGGGACCGCGTCGCCGATCTCCAACGCGCCCTTCTCGACCGCCTGTGCCGCGGCGGCGATCCGCTCGTCGAAGGCGACCGTTCCCCACTCGACGTCCGGACGCGACTGCAGGAGCACCTCGTAGGCCCAGGCGTCGAACGTCCGGGCGCGTACCCGATGGGCGCGTTCGCCGTGCCGGGTGATCCGTTCGCGCAGTTCCCTGGCCGCCGCCCGGGAGAACGTGAGCACCAGGATCTCGGCGGCCTCCAGAGCCGCCTCCGGGTCCTCGTTCCCGCACAGCGCGTCGAGCCGGCGCACCAGGGTGTGGGTCTTGCCCGCGCCGGCCCCGGCGGTGACCAGGACCCGGGCGTCCCAGGGCTGTTCGACGACCGCCCGCTGCTCCTCGGTGAGCGGGGGACTGTCGAGGTAGGCGTCGGTCACGCGCGGCTCCAGAGGTGCTCGAACTGGGTGAAGGCGAGCTTGGTGTCGAAGTTGGCGATGTTGTCGCTGACGTTGAGGATCAGGCAGGTCTCCTCACCGCCGTTCTTCGGGCCGCGCAGTCCACGACCGATCATCTGCTGGTAGACGTTGGTGCTGTAGACCGGCCGGGCGACCACCACGACACGCGTGGCGGGAGCGTCGAAGCCCTGGGCCAGAACACCGTAGTTGGTGAGGACCCGGATGCGTCCGTTGCGGAACTCCTCCACCCTCCGCCGCCGCTCCTGGGTGCTGGTGGTGGCGTCCACGGCCGCGGACAGGATCCCGCGGTCGTTGAGCATGGCCGCCAGGTACTTGGCGTGGTCCACGGAGGTGGCGAAGAGCAGGGTCGGCCAGTCCTCCGGGAGATCGGCGACCGCGTCGACGATACGGCGACTGCGCTCGTGGTCGTCGGCCAGCCGCTGCTCGGCGGCCCGGGAGAGCATCGCCATCCGGTCGGCCTGAGCCTTCTCGTCGCGGGTCAGCTCGATGTGACCGCCCTCCAGGGTGCGGTGTTCGACCTGCGCGAGCATTCCCCACTCCTGCAGGTCCCGATAGGGATCACCGGACGGGAAGACGCCCTCGTCGAGCCGCCGGTTTCCGAAGCGGCTCACCAGCCTGCGGGTCTCCTCCTCGTTCGTGTTGCGGAACGGGGTGGCGGTCAGACCGAGCAGATGTCGCCTCGTCTCGTACTGGGTGAGTCCCAGCCGGCCCAGGATCTCGGTGTACCGCTTGGAGATGGCCGTGTGGGCCTCGTCCACGATCACGAGCGAGGCCTCACGCAACCACGCGTACTCGTCGGTCTCCAGGCACCGCTCCAGCTTGGCGTCCGTGGCGACCACGAGATGCGGATGCTCGACGACGTCGCCGATCTCGTTGCCGCCCCAGAGCCTGCTGATGGTCAGTGGGCAGTCCGCCCCGACCTTGCTCCAGACGAACTTCCAGCTCTGTACGGCCTGTTCGCACAGCTCGTCGGACTGCGCGATCCACAGGATCGGCCCCCGCAGATCCCCGACGCGCTTGACCCAGCGGATCACGGCCTCGGAGGTGACCCGGGTCTTGCCCGCTCCGGTGGGCAGGGAGAGCATGCCGCGCTGGGGTGCCAGCCGGTCGAGCATGGTGGTGATGTTGCGGGCCAGGTCCTCCTGGTACTCGTGCAGGCTCGGGAAGTCCCGGGGGCCGTCGATGGTCTCCGTGGACGGAGGGGTCGGGGTGCGTGAGCCCGCGAAGGCGGCCGGGAGCCGCAGGTTCGACACGAAGGCGACAGCGGACGACGAGCCGTTGTAGGAGAGCGGCGCGTCCGGGAACCGGGCCTGGATGTCCCTGGCGTGCTGGTGGAGCACACCGTCCCCATGTGCGTTGAACGCCATCTGGGCGATCCGGCGGTCCGACGGTTCCGCCCGGTCGGTCTCCCGCATCTCGGCTTCCACCAGCCCGTCGGGCAGACCCGTCCGGAGGGCGTCCGCGCCGATCAGCAGCTCGATCTTCGTCACCACGTCCTCGGCCTCGCGCACGGCCCTGCGGGCGGCCTGCAGCGCGCTGTCCCGCGCCATCTGCTCCTGGTGCTCCAGTACGGCCCGGCAACCGGACGCGCCGAGCCCCAGCCCGAGTTCGCGGTCGATCAGACGCAGCATCGGCTCGGGAGCCAGCGGTACCCGGACCTTGACCACGGTGTCCTGGCGCACCGCCTCCAGCGGCGAGGCATGGGTGCCGTTGGGAGTGCGGGTGATCTCCTCCAGTTCGGTGCAGCGCTGCACGAGGCTGTTGCGGTTCGAGCTGTTGAGACGCAGTCGCAGACCGGGGTACAGCTCGACCAGCGGTACGGGGTCGCCGTCGACGACCTCCCGGGTCTCTTTGCTGATCACGTCGGAGTGGCGGAGCATGCCCCACTTCTCGACCATCAACTCGGCGTCCCCGGCACTCGGCATCAGCAGCGCCGGAAGCCGCTCGGCACGCAGGGCCCGGTACTCGACCGTCCCGACGGCGACGGTGATCTCACCGTCCGGACGCGTGCCCCAGGTGTCGCCGATCCGGCAGCGGGTGAGGGAGTCGTCGGGGAAGTCCGCGCCGACCCTGGTCAGCATCACGTAGGTGGCTCCGACGAACGCGTCGTCCTCGCTGTGGGACACCTGGTCGAGGAGCGTCTCCCACCGGTCGCCGGGAACCTCGTCGATCGTCGCGGGGAGCCGCAGCTTGCGGGCCTTCTCCGGGGAGAGGGCGGCCACCGACAGGACATCGCGGTAGGCGCCCAGTTGCGGCCCGACGGCCTCGCGCAGCGGCTTGAGCCCCTGAGAGGTGGCGACGGTCCCGTACTTCCGCAACATCCAGCGGATCGGTGAGATGACGGCCTGTCGTGTCGCGCTCTGCGCGCCGATCTGACGAGTCCAGTTGTCCACCACGGCGTCGTCGGGGAGAGCCTTGAGGAAGGCGGCTCGCGACTCCTCGGAGAGCGCGCGGAAGAGGTGTAGGGGACCACCGATCGGAGCGCCCTCCACCTTCATCCGGTTCAGCGTGGGACGAGGGGCACGGGTGTCGAGACCGCGCAGGTAGGCGGAGTGGACGGCTTCCCGATACTCGTCGAACCAGGCCTCTCCTTCCTTGGGCTGCACCCCCGGGACGGGACGGTCCACGAGTCCGATCTGTGCGAAGAAGGACACGTCGTCGGAGTGGAAGGACATGTCCACGGCCACGGCTCTGTCGCGTCGGGCGTCGACCACCGGGCCGGGCACCATGCAGTCCTCGACCGGGCGGAACCGCCCGTCGACGGTCCGTACGTGCAGGGTCGAACGGGGTGTGGTCACCCGCTCCAGCACCTTGTGTCCCAACCGGCGGACCCCGCCCAGGCGGAACAGCTGCCAGAACCGCTCCCACTCCGCTCCCCGGTAGCCGTCGAAGCCCTGGTCCAGGACGCTGACGAAGCGTCCCTCGATGTCGGCCTCGCGGATCCCGAGGACGTTGAGCGCGTGGGCGAGCGACGGGTCCTGGGCGAGCGTGTCGACCACGTACACCGTGGACTCGGGCAGCCCGTCCTGGTCGGCGCGACGGAACACCTTGCCGGGCACGGGCGGTACGAGTCCGTGTTCCTCGGTGAGCACGATGTGTGCTCTGCGCGCTTCCGCCACGTGCGGTGAACCGGACTCGACCATGTCCGCGAGGATCCGGATCGCCGCCGCGGAGGCCTCGACGCCGCCCGCCTCCACCAAGGCCTCCAGCCACGCACGGACGTCCGACCGCTCGTGCCCGGCCGCTTCCAGGATGTGCTGGACCTTTCCGGAGCGCAGGGTGTCGGCCTCGACGGACGGGTGCAACCAGTCCGAGGGGCGCCCCGGGCAGTCGTGCCACGTCCGGAGCCAACCGGTCGTCTTCTTCGGGTCCTTGTCGAGCCGGGGGTGCACGCGCAACTCGGTGGGGACGCGCAGCACCCCGTCCTGGTCGGGCAGGGACGGACGGGTCGCGGTGCAGGCCCAGATCTCCCGGGTCAGGAAATCGTCGGCCCAGCTGATCGTCTCCTTGGTACGGCCGGGAAGCAGGGGAAGGTAGGCGCCGGGGTCCTTGGCGGGGGCGAGCGCCGGGAGCGAATCGACGACCAGGGCCGCCGCGACCCTGATCATCTCCTGGTTGAAGGGAGAGGAGTCCAGCAGGTTCTGCCTGTCCTCGTTCGTCTTCCACGCGCCGTTGACGATGCCGCTCAAGGACATCTCGTACTTCGTGGGGAAGAAGGACCAGAAGGTGCCGCGACCACGGGTCTGCGGGTTGACGTACAGGCCGCTCTCCGGGTCCTCGCGCAGGGCGGGGACGGCCCAGGAGAGATCGAGGGCGAGCCGGTCATGGAGTTCTCCCGCGTCCGCGCGGGCATCCGGCCCCGGCTCGTGGGAGGTGGTGAACACCCGCCAGTCCTCGGAGGCGGTGGCCTTCCCGGTCCTCTCCTCGATCACGGTGCGCAGATCACCGGACTGCCGTGTCGTCAGGACCCGACGAGCCACGGGCCGGGGGCGACGGTCCTCAAGGACGACCGTCGCGACGTGCGGGGAGAAGAGCTGGAACCCGGTGGGGAACTCGTCGCGGGGCAGACCGTGGTCCTTGGCGCGACCTCCGTGCATGTCCTTGCCCAGCCGGTCGTCGGCCCGCGGGAGCAGCGGCAGGCGGACGACGGTGGTCGCCCAGGCCAGCAGCTCGTGCAGGACGGGATCGCCGGCACGCTCGGCCGCCATGTCGAGAGGTCGGGCCATACGCAGCACGGGCGCGTCGAATTCCGGGCCGTATCGGGCCGTCACATCGGAGACGGAACGGATCTGGTCGTACGACCAGGCGCGATCGAAACCGAAACTTCCGGAAACGCTGAAGAATTCAGGTGCGTCGGTCACCACGAGCACCGACTTCACGCCCACACCGAAGCGTCCGATCTGGCCTCCGCGCTTTTTCGACATGCTCATCCGGAGAATTGTCTCCGCACCTTCGGCGGTGACCGGACTTCCCTCGTTCGCGCAGTAAAGATGGGTCCCGGTGAGGACTACGTGGACTTTTCCGCCGGGCTCGGCGGAGATCTCGTCGGCCGCATTCTGGACAAGCTCGAAAAGCTGACGGTCGCCGTATCCGCCTTGGGTGATCCGGCGTTCGCCATTGGCGTGCTCGGCCACGAGACCGGGGTCGACGGAGTAGGTCTGGAGAACTCGGGATGATTGTTCGAGAACAGTCTTGATCACAGCAGAGGACGACGGTGTCATTGCTCCAGCATTCCTGTTGACGTAAAGGTCCGGAAGAAAATGGGGAGCGCCGGGCCGGCGGGTACGTCTCGCCGGCCCATCCGCTTCCGTCGTGTCGCACTTGTGTCAGGGGACGACGATGCTCGGCCCCGCCGAACAGCGCGTTCTGTGGGTGGAGGGGGACTTCAAACTCAGCAACTGGGAGGCTTGTCGGGCAGGTCCATCACCTCCCTGGCCAGGTCGGGGTGGTGACCGACGACGTACTTCTTGCTTGTGTGGAACCAATCGATGACGCCCTGCTTCTGTGCCTCACCTCCTGCTGCCCGAATGTGCAAACCGAAAGAGCTCAGGTCGCGACCCGAGAACATGTAATCGTCGTCGTTCTGCCCGTCCATGAAGATATAAACCCCCGAATTTTTGGAATTGTGAATTTTGGGCACGGGATTGTATTCAGGCATGACAAAGTCCCGTGGTTGAGTCGCTTTTCGCTTACTCCGGAACCACGGTACAGGGTCCGCTTGGTGTTCCGCCAGCGCCTTGGGTGGAGGCGGACCGGCGACGATTAATGTAATTGTTTCGGGCACGAGAAATCTGGATTGTGGACAGAGCTCTAGCCCGCCGAGCGACTTCTCTTGTGGAGAGATCGAACGGGGCGGCAAATCCGCCAACACAAACTCTACCGGTCGAGCGCAAGACCGTCAATAAGCTTCCGTCGACCCGGACGGCCCCTTCGTGGAGTGAATGCGAAATGGGGCAAATCAGGGCAATCGTGGGCATTTGGATGACTTGAATGAACCGCAAGGGTGGTTGCCGAGCGATCAACCATCAGTTGACAGCCTTCCTCGCGTCAAATTAGCCTCCTGTTCGCCGCAGGCGACCCGTCTGCGGCTCCCAGCTAGGAGCAGGTGGCGCGTGGAGACAGGTGAGGAGTTCGGGCCCTGGCTGGCCCGGCAGCTCAAACTCGCGGGCAGGACGCAGGCCGAACTGGCCGAGGAACTACAACTGACACGGGCCGCCGTCTCCGCGTGGATCACCGGCAGGTCGACCCCACGTCCCACGGTCATGGCCGACATCGCCCGGGCGCTCGGCACGGACCTCGGCACGGTGCACACCCGTACCACCGACACCCAGATCGGCCTGCCGATCACCTGGTACCACCGTCGTGGCTATCCCGACGGCGGTCGGGACCTGGGCAATGCCGCGGCGTTCGCCTTCGACGCCGATGTGCAGGTGCTCGCCCGGGAGACCTGCCAGAACAGCCTCGACGAGCGCCTCACCGAGAACGGACGGCCGGTCAGGGTCCGTTACACCCTGCACGAGTTGACCGGTGAGGCGCTCGACGCCTTCCGGGAGGCGATCCTCTGGAATGAACTGTTCCCCCACTACTCCGCCGTCTCCGACAGTGCCGGCAGCCAGAAGGTCGGGCGGGTCGTGGATGCCGGGGTACGCGACATGTACGAGAAGGGGCGTCTGCTCCTGCTGCGGATCGACGACTACAACGCCTCGGGACTCATCGGTGACGACTACGAGGACGGCAAGTTCGCCGCGGTGGTCAGACGTCAGCTGGAGAGCCTGAAGTCGGGCCACGGCGCGGGCGGTTCGTACGGACTGGGCAAGGCGACGCTCTGGGCCACGAGTGCCCTGGGGCTCGTGCTCATCAACTCCACGCTGTCGGTCCCGCACGAGGGACGTACCGAACGGCGGCTCGTCGGGCGGCTCGAACTGCCCTGGCGTCAGGTCGACGGTCTCCAGTTCGCGGGCCCCGCCTGGTTCGGCCGCCCGGACCCCGAATCGGAGGGAGCCGAGATCGTCCGCTCGTGGTGGGCGGACGAGGAGACGGCGGAACGTCTGCACCTCACGCGCGACAACGACGAGCCCGGCACCTCCTTCCTCGTCGTCGGAGCGCACGATGTGGCCAGCCTCGACGAGAAGGCGTCCGACACCGAACTCGACGTCGAATCCGACGACTTGGACCAGGACGCCCACGACGACGCCCGGGATCTCCTGCGGATGCACCGACGCCTGGTCACCGCGTTGGGGCGGGACTTCTGGGCGGCGATGACCGGCGGCGGCAACAGGCTCCCGCTGCTGGAGGTGTCCGTCCGCTCCCTGCGCAACGGCGAAGTCGTCGTCCCTGAGGAGCAGGTGGATCCCACTCGCGAACAGCCCTCCCGGACCCGAGCCCTCAGGGCGCACTACGAAGGTGCCACCGTCGACCGTCTCACCGAAGCTGGACAGGTCGCGGCACGCAGCGTGCCCCTGAAGCTGCCGCGTTCCGGGGGCGCCGGTGGAACCCTGGGCACGCATCAGGCGGTCCTGCTGGTCACCGAGGACACGCAGGACAGGGACGGGCACAAGAACCAGGTGCACTCGCTGCGCGGCAACCGGATGACCGTCAAGACGGCCGGCGTACCGAGGCTGCCGGTCGGGACCAATCCTTTCCAGGCCGTTCTCCTGGTGGGAGAGGCCGCCGGGGAATCGGTTCCTTTTGCGAAGGAGGCCGAGGAATTCCTGCGTGCTTCCGAACCGCCCGAGCACGATCGGTGGGGGCAGACCGAGGAGCTGACCCTCCGCTGGTCGCCCACCGCCTACCGCCGTATCAACCAGTTGACCACCGAGGTCAACAACGCGGTCAAGGAGATCGTGACCCGTCCCCGGCGTATCAGGGCCGAGGGAGGGGAAGCCCTGCGCAAGGCGTTGACCGTGCGCAACAAACCACAGGCCAAGGTGCCCACCGGGCCGGTGGTCCCGGTACTGGACGTGCTGGAGGCCACGGTCGGCGACGCCGGGGAGTGGCAGATCGTCGCCGAGGTCAGCATTCCCAGAGGCGACGAGGTCACCCCGATGGTGCCGGTGGCCCAACTGGACGTGCGCTCAGGAGGACTCCCGAGACTGGACTGGGCGGAACTCGTCGCGATCGAGGGCTGTGAGGTGCAGGACGGCGTCCTGTACTTCCCGCCCGGGACACGGCGGGCGAAGTTCCGGGGGGCCACCGACGTCACCAGCCATCCGGTCAGAACGGCGCTCACCCGCCTCGTCGTCGAACTCCGGGCCGGCAAGGGGGAATGACACAGTGAAGATCTATCCCTACAAGCGGCTCAATCGGCCCGTCTCGCTCAGGGTGACCTCTGTGTCGATCAGGCTCACCGACGGGACCCGCGACCAGTTGGAGACCACCGCGTACTCCACCCAGCAGCAGACCGTCGCACTCGGTGTGGCCGGTCGCGACGACTGGGTGAGCGCCCTGATCGGCCTGTCGGCGACCCTGCCCCCCGGTGCGAACGCACCGGACGCCGCATGGTCCGACCTGGACGTCCTCGCGGTGCTGACCGACGGCGAGACCAACGTCCGTACCTCCGTGAGGCTCGACCGGGACACGGAGGACGGCCGGGACTGGTCCGGTTCGTTGGAGGTCGTCCGTGACGACCACATGGGGCGGGCCTCCCTGGCCGTCCTCGCCGTGGGCACGGTGGACGGCGTGCGCGGACGGGCCGTCGCCGAGACCGACCGGAACTGGATCGTCGACGCGGTCTCAGAGGAACCCGTCCGCGGGCTTCGACTGGAGGTCCAGAAGGCCTCGTTCCCGAAGAGCTCCCGGGAATGGCTCCGCGCGTACGCCGACGCCCCCTGGATCGTGGACCCCGCGGCCCGCGTCCCCACCGTGTGGGTCAACACCGAACTCGAAGGCGTCATGGACCTGTTGGACAGTGGCGGTTCGGGACTGGAGAGCAAGGTGCGCGACCTCCTGGTCGCGCAGATGGCCACCGACGTCTGGACCGCGGTGTTCCACGCCGCCGTCGGTGACCTGGAGGTGGAACCCGGAGGCGGCCCGGTCTTCCCGACCGACTGGCAGGGCGAGGTTCTGAGGGAGATGCTCCCGGACGTGGTCCCCGGGGTGCACGTCGAGGAAGCCCTGCGCCAGGTCCACCGACGACGCACCGGGGAGTCCGGCTGGCCGGAACTCCAGACCCGCATCCACTACGCGGCGATCCGCCGCGCCGAAGCCAGGAAGGCCCTCGGATTCGTCATCCGGGGCCTGGAGCAGATGAACCGAGCAGGTGAGTCATGATCACCCGACCGAACCATGTACCCGAGCGGCTCGGGCTGCTCGCCGCCTCGGCCATGGACCCGTTCCTCACCGAGCAGTTGATCACAGCCGAACAGGTGCACGGCGGCATCGACCTGGCGAAGGTCGTCGAGCCGCTGCCCGAGGACGACGCCAGGTGGGTGGTCGAGCCGCTCCGTGGCCTGGTCGAGGACGCCATGTTCGAGTTCCGGGAGGACCGCACGCGAGCCGACGCGTGGCTGGCCCCCCGGCTCCACGCCACACTCCGCCTGACACGACGGGAGGCAGCGGACAGACGTCTCTGGAACCACCTCGCCCTCGCCGTGGCCCCCGACTACGTCGCCTGGCGGCACCTCTCGGGCGCCACGGCGAACAGGCCGGAGCGGCGTATCGCCCCCGAACGGTTCCGTGGCGCCGCGGACCGGCAGTGCTTCTCCCGCCTCTGGTGGGCGGCCGAACTCTTCCGCAACGGCCCGGACTACGAGCCGGTCGAGACCGCGTGCGGAAACCAGGACCTCATCCACACCGTGCTCCGGCTGGAGCTGATCGACCACCGTCCCTCGGCCCAGGCCATCGTCCGACTGCTGAGGACCGGCCGGGTCACCACCGGGCGGGAGATCAACGGTCTCTGCGTGGCGATCAGCGCGGCCGGAGCGACGCTGATCTACGACGTCATCGGGCCGGACACCTCCAAGGACCCCGCCCGGATGCGGGACTGGGTCGCGGAGGCCGAGTCCGCGCCACCGGTGGGCAGACACAGCCTTCCGCAGGGACCCGACGAGGATCCGGCACCGGAGGAATCCGTGGCCGCGCTCACCGCCTGCTTCGAGGACCTCTTCGCGACCGCCCCGGTCAGGGGGAGGAAGAGCCGCGACTGACGAGTGCGGCCGGACGCCGCGGACCTCCGACGGCCGGCCGCGCCGTCGGGGGGACGGAAGGGGGAGGGCCCTGGGTCGCGGGACTCGGGCACTTCCCGGTGCAGGAGTCGGCGTCACCGCAGCCGTCCCTGCGCAGCTTGGCCCGCTGACTCTCGGTGGCTCGCTGCCAGGGCTTGCGCAGTATGTCGGCGTCCGGTGTCGGCAGGCCGAGCGCGGCGCTCAACAGGTGTGCGCCGAACAGAGGGGGCACCGCGTTGCCCACCTGCTGGGCCTGCGCCGTGCCGGACCACGGATAGTCCGGCGGGAAGCTCTGCAGCATCCCCGCCTCGTTCATGTGGAACCGATCGCCCTCGAAGACGATGTTCTCGTCGAGGTGCTCGAAGACCACGAAACGGGAGATGCGCCCGGTGACCGTGGTGGCCGGCTGCCGGTCGGTCCGCACCCCACGTCGGCCGGGAATCCCGGAACTGCCGTAGTTGGAGCGGACGAGGAAGGGGACGGCGCGTCCCGGGTGCTCGCCCACCGGGTCCGCGAGGACGTCGCCCATCGACCGCCAGGGCAGCAGGGTCGAGTCGTCCGAGGGCCCGGTGTCCTCGTCGAGCGTCGGTTGCCGGGCCTGGTCCGCCTGTTGTCCGTTCTGCCGGTTCCACGCCTTCGCGTCGTAGACCCGGTGGGTGGCCTGCGGGAGGGAGGGGGGACCGAGCCCCTCACGGCGGGCGATCAGCACCGCGCGGGACCGGGTCTGCGGCACGCCGTAGGCCTCGGTGGAGAGGACCCCGACCGTGACGTCGTACTTGGTGCCGTCGGGCAGGCCCGTCTCCTTCAGCACCGTGGCGTAGTGCTGCCAGAGCGCGATGACCGCCGGGACCTGCTCCAGGACGATGACGTCGTAGGGCCGTCCGCCACGGTTCGGGCTCCGGGTCGCCTGGATCGCGTACCGGAGAGGTTCCAGCACCATCGCGGTCCGCGGATCCGACAGGGTGCTGAGATCCTTGTCGACGGCCTCGTCGGAGTCACCCGCCGTCAGCCGCTCGATGTACCCCTTGACCTCGTCCAGGGCCTGACGCCCGGCTCCCTTCCCGGCCACCGAGTACGTCTGGCACGGCGGGCCGCCGGCAAGCATGTTGATCTCCGGCGGCAGGGACTCGAACGCGTCCCTGCGTACCGCGCTCACATCGGCGTGCAGGGTCTCCAGCCCGGCGGCGTACCGCGTGAGGCACGCGCTCCGGTCCCACTCGATGCCGAGACTCCGGATGTCGAGAGCGTGCCCGGCGACGTCCAGGCCTCCCGGGCCGGCGAAAAGGTCCAGGATGTATGGATTGCCCAGAATCGACTGCTGGGGCGCCGTGCTGCTCATGAGGCGGAGTCTAGCCGGCCCAAAGATCATCCTTTACCGTTCAGGGCCGCCAGCACGGAACGACCCAGAGCGCGCCCGACGGGAGGCGGGGTGGCCTGCCCGACCTGGCGGTACCGGGCGGTCTTGCGACCGGTGATCTCCCAAGTCTCGGGGAAACCCTGCAACAGTGCCGCCTGTTCCACCGTGAGCTTCACCATGCCGTCCCGGCCGAGTGCCGGATTCCAGTCGAAATCGGAGTCGGGTATCACGTCGCCGAGGGTATGGCCGTTCACTCCCATCGTCGCCCACGTGTTCTTGGCCCCGGACGGTCCCAGATCGGCGCCGCCCCGGTTCCGCGAGCCCCCGACTAGGGTCGGAGCGGGACGGCCCGCCTGGGCGGCCCAACGGGCCGCGCCCCTCCAGCCGCGGGAGGCCATGGAGGCCTCCAACGCGGCGCCGACCGTCATGGGCTCCTCGACGGTGGGCATCGGCGGCCTGAACGCCTCGGCCCGCTGTCGTTCCACGGCCACCAGCACGCCCTGGCGACGGTTCTGCGGCACCCCGAAATCCACGGCGTTCAGGACGAACCAGCTGAACTCGTATCCCAGATGGGCCAGTTCGGCATGGGCGAAATCACGGAACGGCTGGTACTCGTCCGATTCGGCGAGACCGGGAACGTTCTCGATGAGCACCGCCCGAGGTCTGATCGCGTGGACGAGATAGACCGTGGCCTTCAACAGCCGCTCCTCCGCCCGCGAATCCGCCCGTCCGACGGTCGCGTTCGACCTCACCCGCGGCAGGCCGGCCGACAGGAGATCCACGTCGTGGCTCTCGGGGTGCTCGGCCGGATCGAAGTCCAGCAGGTCCGTGTGGAGCACGTTCCACCGCGGCCGGTTGGCCCGCAGAGTGGTGACGGCCGACTCGTCGTCGTCGAGGAGCAGGCGCGGTTCGAATCCCGCCTGTTCCAGTCCGAGAGCGAGCCCGCCCGCACCCGTGCACACATCCACCAACGTCGGACCACTCATTCTTCTCTCCCCCTCGTCCGCTCCGCGAGCCGTTCTCCCACGGTGGCCGCCACCCGTGCGGCCACCGCGTCGGGGGTCTCGTGCTCCCAGAAACGCAGCACCGTCCACCCCCGCGCGATCAGATGCTCGGTCGTCTCCCGGTCGCGGGCCATGTTCCGGTCCAGCTTCTCGCGCCACCACTCCGCGTTGGCCTTCGGCCGCGTCGCGTGCTCGGGACACCCGTGCCAGAAGCAACCGTCGATCAGGATCGCCACCCTGGCCCGGGTGAAGGCCACGTCGATGCGGCGCCGCGCCATGCCGGGCACCGGGTACTCCACCCGGTAGCGCAGCCCCGCAGCGTGCAGCAGGCGACGCACGGCCAGTTCGGCCGCCGTGTCCTTGCTCGGCTGTCGGGACATGCGTGCGGAGACGCCGGGCGAGGAAGGTCTCACGTCGTCCAATGTCGGATTGCCTCAGGAACGTGGGTCGGCGCGGTCGATGACCACCGCATCCTGCCGGCTGGAGTCGATCGTGCGGAACCGGACCAGCGGACGCCGCGGCCCCACCGAGGAGCCGGGCGCGACGAAGGTGAAGGCCATCACGAGGTCACGCGGGTCCACCGATCCGTCGGACAGGACGCGGGGCTCGGACTCCACCACGGGATAGAGCACCAGCGCACCCCGACGCGGACGTACGTACCGTTCGACGGTCGCGTTGCCGGGCGGTTCGGGGACCCCCGCCAGACGCATCGACGCCGCCACGTGCTTGGGGTCGCGGATGGCACCGAAGACATTGCTCCGGCGCCGTGTGCGGTGGGCGAGGGAGAAGGGACCGTGTCCCAGTACACGGGCCTCGTTCCCGCGGGCCGACGTCTGCATCGGGGTGACCACGACCCAGTCGTCGATCGTGACCGGCTCCTGTCCGGCGCCCAGCAGGAACTCCAGGTGGGGCGAGAACTGTTCCGGGATCGACCAACGGAGATCGCACAGCACCGTGAGCAGATCCCGGTGGGACACCGTGCCCAACCGGGCGTCGAACCGGGGGCCGCCCTCCACGGCGAGGGAGACCACGGTGGGCGAGAGGGCGCCGAGGACGGGCTCCCAGCACTCCACGTTGTGGCGCAGGGACTCGGGATCCTCGGGATAGGCCGTGGGTTCCTGCCACACGCCCGCCGAACGCACCTCCACCAGCTCCGCGTTGAACATCTTGTTCCGGGCCGACGGCTTCAGCCAGGGCAGATGCTGGGCCACGAGCGGAGGGATCTGCGCCGGGGTGACCTGGGGGCGGCCGTCCACCAGCGGGGCGTAGCGGGCGAGTTCGGCCCGGAAGACCTCCTCGTCGCGGCAGATCGCCTCGAAGGCCTCGTAGAGGTCGACCGTCTTCGAGGACCGGCCCCGGCCGAGCTGCTCCTCGCGGCCGATGTACAGCCGTACGAGGTCCTGGTAGCCCGGCCGGAAGCCGAACCAGCGGCCCATCTGCATCAGGGTGTCGGCCTGCTGGGTCGTGCGGCGGTAGTAGGAGACCGTCAGGCCCTCGACGGTGAAGCCGCGGGACAGTTTCGTGCCGCCGACGAGGATCTTCCAGACGTTCGGGGTGCGGTCGAAGTCCAGGGCGGCCTGGGAGTAGTCGCCCTCGCTCTCGCCGTTGACGACGATGACGGGGGCGCCGCCCCGGTTGATGAGCCGGCGGGACCCGTGCACGTACGGCTTGAGGTCCGCGTATGTCGTCGGGGTGGGCAGGGAGTCGTCCGCGTTGGCCCTGACGTCCTTCTCGAAGAGGTCCGCCAGGCGGGCATGGCCCTCGGGGCCTGTGTACGCCGAGTTGTGCCACAACGTGGTGATGCGCTGGGCGAGCGCGGTGTGCTCGGCCATCCGTACGGACTCGTGGACGAGCATCGTGTGGTGGCGGAACGGCTCCTCGTCCACGCCGTGTTCGGCGCGGTAGAGCTTCAGGGCGCCGGTGAGGACGAAGGCGTCCAGGGCCTCCTGGAGCCGGTCGCCGGTGAAGTCGTGGATGCCTCGGACGTGCTTCTCCTCGGCGCTGCCCGCCTCGTCCTCGGTGCCGTCCAGATCGTGGAAGTCCTGCACACCCATGTAACCGACGGGCCGGGGAAGGGAGATGAGGAAGTCACGCGGGAAGATGTCCTTCTCGTCGCCGGGGTCGATGAAGACGTTGGCGAACGGGGTGGCGGTGTAGCCCACGTACTGGGCGCGGGGCAGCAGTTGGAGAAGCCTGCTGATCTGACCGTTGATCGCGGTGCGGGTGACCGTTCCGGTCTCCCACTTCCTCGGGTCGGTGGTGTTCACCGAGGCCTGATCCGACTCGTCGTCGATGATCAGGGCAGGGACCTCGCCGAGGGCCGGACCGAACTTCCTCAGATCCCGGACCAGTTTCTCCAGGACCGACTTGTTCTTCTTCACGACCATGACGCGGGCCGGGGCGGCGTGCAGATTCGCCGGGTCGTACAGCGGCAGAGCGGGGTCGGCCTTCTTGAACTCCAGGGCGGTGATGCCGCGTTCGAGCGACATGTAGTCGCGGTCGCGCGAGGTGAGGCGTTCGATGTCGAAGTGGCCGAGCACGGAGGGACGCGCACCGAAGGAGACGAACTTCCCGGGCCAGTCCTCGTCGTCCTGGTAGTCGACGCCGACCAGCGCGTCCGGGTCGTTCGCGTCGGCCGCGCCCAGGATGTTCTCCGTGCCGATCAGCTCCATGTCCAGACGGCGCTGGGTCTGTCCCCGCAACAGGTTGAGCGTGCCGCCCAGGACGATCACCAGCCGGTAGCCCGCGTCGACGGCTTTGGCCATGACCCCCGTGAAGTTGGCGGTCTTGCCCGACTGGACATAGCCGACCACGAGCCCGCGGGCGCCGTAGGGGGTGTCGCGGGTGGGGTCGGCGAGGCGCTCGACGACGGCGTGGGCGGCCTCCTCCAGACCCGAGACCGCCACGTCGCTCCAACCCTTGCGGCGCAACAGCCGTTCGTACGAGGTCCAGTAGAAGGAGCGGTTCACCGCCCGCTCGTGGGTGTACCAGGGTTGGAACTCGCGGCTGATGGTGACCGGGCCCGGCTCCGTGCGGACGGGGACGACCGTGTCGAAGGCCTTGCGCAGACCGGTGTCGAAGGCGAGCTTCTCGTACACCTCCGCGCGTCGCTCCGGAGTACGGGGAGGAGTCTCCGACCAGGCCGGGGACGTCTCGAAGTCCCAGGCGGTGAGCCTGCGGCGCCAGAGGGTGAGCAGTTCGTCGCCGGGGTCCGCTTCCAGGACGCGGTCCTGGAAACGGAGCATGTCCGTGTCCCCGGGTTCGTCTCCTTCGGAGAGCGCGAAGGCCAACTTGGCGAAGTGCCTGGGGCCGCGCCGGTTCATCGCGTCGAGGGCCTCTCCGTGGAGGTCGACGAGCAGGTCGGGAGCGGCGGGCGTGTTCTCGGTCACGACGGTCGGGAGACTCTCTGTGGTGGCGGACGGGAACGGGTGTCGGGGGAGGGAACTACCCCTCGTCACGGGCGAGTTCGGCGCGCACCGCTGAGACGAGCACGCTGTTCCACAGGGCGATCCTGTCGGTCTGGTTGGCCCAGAGCCGTTCCTTCTGGAAGATCTCGTTGAGCATCAGATAGAGCAGGCCCTTCAGGACCGGGGCGTCGTTGGAGCCGCCGCGGCGACCACCGTTGAAAGCCTGTCGGTAGTCCCTGTTGAGGACGACCCGACGCTCCTTGTGTTCGATCGTGAACAGCAGATCCGAGGGGTCGACACCGTCGGGACCTGTGAGCCGGTCCCAGGTGAAGATGATCGGTTCCTCGCCCTCCAGCTGCGGCAACTCGTCCCGCAGGGTTCTCCTCACCTTCGGGTCGATGCCCTTGCCCGGCGGGACGACCGCCTTGCGTCTGACCTCCGTACGACGCCGGGCGGCCTCGCGGTAGGTGGTCGCGGCCTCCTGGACGTAGGCGGCGAAGGCGTGACCGGTCGACGGGTCCGTCGCCTTCTCCAGCCCGCGCGCGAAGGCCGGGGTGACCTGGACCCCGTCCTTCTTGACGGTCAGGGCGAACACGTCGTTCGGCTCCGGCGGCAGGTCCACGGCGATCCGGGCGAGCGCGAGATGGCCCTCCGCGCTCCGGGTGTCGTTCCATCCGCCGGCCTGGACGAGCCTGTCGTTGCGGTAGAGGTAGAAGCCCTGACGTTCGCTGAGCGACCCGATGCCGCGGTACGCGACCAGCGGCGACTTGGGCGGCCAGATGTGCGCGGTGAGGCTGATGTCGCCGACGCCCGCGACGGGGGCGGCATAGGTACGGGGATAGCCCGCCCTGCCCGGCACGCGGTATCCGAACGGGTCGATGGGTTCCACACCCCGATGGTCCAGCTCCTCCCGGGTGTGCACGTCCTCGACGACGATGTCGACGTGGAAGTCCTCACGGGCGAGGAACCGGTGCAGATAGAGGCCCAGATGGGTCTCCAGCCGCTCGATCGCGTCCTCCAGGTACCGGTCGGTCTGGCCGTGCGTGATGGTCTCGAACGTGCGGACGTGGTCCCAGCGCACGATGGTGCCCTGCCAGCCGATGACGCCGTCGTACCGGTCGACCAGATCCTGGCAGTATGTCGCGTCGACGATGTCGCAGGTGAAGTCGGCCTGCGCGCGGGCGGTGAGCCAGCGGCGGCCGGCCGACGGGCTCCGCCTGGTCCGGCTGATCACGGTGAGCGCGTCGGCGTGCGAGAGGGAGGCGGCTTTCAGACCGGCACCGAAGTGCCCGAGCGCGCCGGGCGCGTACCCCTTGCGCCCGCCGACGGTCATCGCCGTGTCCAGGCCCGCCTCGTCCATGCCGTCCCCGTTGTCGATGACGAGCAGACCGACGAGCCGGTCACGGCCGCCCTGCTCCCCGGTGTCCCGGAGAAAACTCACGACGATGTCACGGGCATGCGCGTCGATGGAGTTGTCGATCAGGTCGGCGATGGCCGCCTCGAATCCGTAGCCCTGGTGTGCGAGCGACTCGAACGACCTGGCCGCCGGGGGGAGCCGCTTGCTTCCGTCGGTGGGTACGTCGAACTGCCATTCCGAAGACGGCTCGTAGGGCGGCATGCACGTGTTCCTCGCGGGCCGGGACACACCCGGACGCATGCGGGCATGCCAGTTCAGCTGGTCACATGTGACGCTAGCGCGAACCCGAGGTGAAGGAGGGACGGGATCGGAAGAAAACGGCCCTGCGTTCCGAGGCGCCGACCTCTGGAGCCGGGACACCGTCAGGCTTGCGTGACCCCGTGACACTCCCCATAAGCCTCCCCCGACCCACACCAACAACTGGCCCCCCGCTGAGGCGGCCAAACCACGGCCCGCCCCCGCGCGGCGAGCGTCGTCGCGTACTGCGGCAACAGATCCGCGTCCCCCGGCGAGGCACCCTCGGACGCGGCGAAGGCCTCATAAGAGGGCACCGTCCCCGTGACGATCCCGAGGTTCGGCGTACCGCTCGCCGCCAGCTCGCGCAGTGATCCCTCTATCGTCGCGAGGTGCTCCTCGTGCGACGGGTACTCCACCGCGAGGGACTCGTACGCCCCCACCAGCTCGGCCAACTCGCCCTCGGGCCAGTGCAGTACGGCCACCGGGAACGGGCGCGACAACGCCTCCCGGAACGCCCCCAGCTCCGCCCGCAGCCGCGAGATCTCGGCCTCCAGCTCAGCCGGGTTGTCCGACCCCAGCGACCACACCCGCTTCGGGTCGTGCAGTTCGTCCAACGACACCGGCGACGAGTGCAACGTGTCCGCCAGCGTGTCCCACTCGTCATGGGACACGCCGAGCATCCGCCGTACCCGGTGTCGGCCGAACAGCAACGGGTGGGTGGAGTAAGGGGGTTCGGGTACGTCGGTCAGCAGCAGCGTCACGCCCTCCGTGAACGTCGCCTGCGCCGCCTCCAACTCGTCGTGGGACTCCAGGGACTCCGCGACGATCACCCAGGGGGCGGGATCGCGCGGGGACGCGGTCCGCACCCCGTCGATGATGGCCCTGGCCTCGGCCTCGTGGCCGTACTCCCAGAGGTTCGAGGCCTTGAGGGCCCGTACCAGATGCGGGGTTTCCAGGGCGTCCGCCGATGACAGCAGGCGGTCGTAGAGCGCGGTGGCGGCGGGGCGGTCGCCGGCCAGTTCCAGGTGGGCCGCGGCCTGGAGGAGCAGGGCTTCGGCGTCCTCGGGGTAGCGGGCGGCGGTCCGCTCCAGGCGGGCCGCTTCGGCGGGGTGGTCGACGTTCTCGGCGGGCGTGTCGGGGCGCATGAACGACACGGTACTGCCGATGCCGACGCAGATGGAGGCAAGGGCAGAGATATGCCCAGGTCGGCCGGTGAGAGTGGAGTGGGGGAGCGGTGTGGGGAAGCGGTGAGGGCCCCGCCGGAGGTCGCCCTGCGGGGAACGCCGGGTGGCTTCCCGGTTTCGGCCGGTTCTGCGACCGCCTCGCCCTTGCCGCCGCCTCGCCTCCACCAAAACCTCCACGCCTCTACGGCCCCCTCGCCGCTACGACCCCTTCGCTTCTACGACCTCTCCATCCCTGGTTGTCC
>NZ_JBLTJC010000137.1:0-25453 GCF_048158785.1 Streptomyces colwelliae
ACACCAGCTGGTAGGACGCCGGGAAGAACATGCACTCGATGGAGCCCGCGAGATCCTCGACGGTGGCGATCGCCCAGGCGTTGCCCTGCTTGGTCATCTTGCGCTGGAGGCCGGAGATGATGCCGCCTCGGACGTAGCCCGTGGTGCGTTCGGCGACGGTCGGGTCGGCCATCGTGGCGCGTTTGCCGCCCACCGCCGATGCGAGTGCCTTCAGGTCCAGCTGGCCCGCCACCGGGACGACGGCGACCGTCAGCGTGCCGTCCACGTCCGCCAGCAAGGTCTTGAAGACCCGGTCCGGGGAGACGCCCATCGCCTCGGCCGCCTCCTCGCCGTAGGAGGGGTGGGCGGGGTCGTGGTCGTAGGCGTGGAGTTCGTACGGCACCCCCGCGGTCGTCAGGGCGACCGTCGCCGGGGTGCCGCCCGACTGTTGTTGTTTTGGCTTCTTCGGCATGGAGTTTCTGGCTTCCGGGGTCAGTTCAGGCTTGTCGGGCCTCGGGTCAGGTCCGATGCCGGGAGGGACGGCAGGTTGCGGATGATGGCCGTCTCGGAGCGGAGGAGCTTCAGTTCGTCGCGCAGGCGGGAGGCGGTGTCGGGGGTCTGGAGGAGGCGTTGTTTGGTCGCCGTGTCCAGCATCATCGCCGCGGCCACCAGGTAGGAGACCACCGCCGGTTCGTCCGGGAGTTCGGCCTCGCCCGTCGACAGGGTGCGTTCGCGGGCGCCCGCCAAGCGTTTTTGGTACTGGCGGAACGCGCGTAGCACGCCCTCCGCAAGAGCGCCTGCCTCATCGCCCTTCTCCTCGGGCAGCTCCTCCAGCTCGGCCGTCAGGAACGGGCCCGAGGCGTCCACGGAGAGCAGTCGCATGCGGGTCGTGCCCGTCGCCAGCACCTCGAAGGTGCCGTCGGCGCGCTCGCGGATCGTGGCCGCGTCGGCGACGCAGCCCACGGAGTGGAAGGCCTTGAGCGGGTCGGGGCCGAAGCCGGCCGTGGGGCCGCGTTCGGGCACGGCCGTCTGGTCGGGCATGCCCGGGGCGGTCGATGCCACCTCGTGGCCGTCGCGGATGGCCACGACGGCGAATCGGCGCGATTCCTCCTCAGGGGTCTTGAGCAGTTCGCGCATCATGGCGCGATAGCGCTCCTCGAAAATGTTCAGAGGAAGCACGAGCCCCGGGAACAGAACCGAGTTCAGGGGGAAGAGCGGCAGCCGGACGGTGGTCACGGCGCAAAAGCCTAATGGTCGCCGGAGCGGGCACGACCGTCGTGCTCACTCCGTGGATACCCGGGTGCGTCCTCGAAGCCCCTCGGCTGCGTCGGGATCGCGAGCAGAGCGGGGGGAATCGGGCCGCCCAGGGGCAGGTCCGAGGCCACCGCTATGCGTACGCCGTCCCGGACTTCGAGGAACTGGCCCAGCGGGTCGTCCGAGATCCGGTCCCAGGGGAACGACGTGGCGTACGGGCCGATCAGCCGGAGCTGGTCCAGCGCGTCCGTCCAGCGTTCCAGCCGGATGAGGACGTACGTGAGGAGGTTGCGGACCTCGGCGGGCCACGGGTCGGCCGCCGCGTACGTGGCCGAGAGGGCGATCGCCAGGTCGGCCGCCGCGTCCAGGCGGGCGCGCGGCACCGTGGGAGCGCAGCCGTCGGTCAGGCAGGTGAAGGCCGCGCGCACCGGCAACGCCTGGACGAGCGAGCCCGGCAGGGCGTCCTGCGCGGCCGGCTCGGCGAAGTCGAAGCACTCGCGGTGGGAGCAGCGGGCGGTGCGGGGCGTGTTCCCCCACTGCGCGCGGCAGGCCACCGACAGGTACTGGAGGGCGGCCACATGACAGCCGTAGTGGTGCGGGGAGCGGCGGACCGCCTCGCCCCACAGCCGTTCGAACTCGGCGTGCCCGGCGTTCGTGCCCCGCGCCCGGTCGAGGGCGACGCGCCACGGCACCGGGTCGCGCGGGTCGGCCTCGGCCGCCGCCGCGATCAGCGGGCTCAGCTCGCGGAGCAGTTCGGCGCGGGCCGGCGACTCCCAGCAGCGGTCCACCGCCAGCTGGGCCGTGAGCAGGAGGGCGTCCGGGTTCTGCGGGGCGGCCGCGCACCAGTCCTCCAGCCACTCCGGGCGGCGGCGGGCGAACGCGGCGAGCCGGCGCGTGTGGCGGTCCCGGTCCTCCCACTCGGCGGCCGCGCGGGTGGCGGCCATCAGTTCGGAGGCCGGGCCGTACTCGCCGCGCCCGGCCGCGACCAGCACGGGGCCCAGCCGGTCGTCGGGCGCGTCGAGGAGAACCTCGTCGTCGGCCGGGAGTCCGGCGGCGAGCCGCGAGGTGTTCCTTGCCATCCGGGCGGTGCGGATGAACGCGCGCAGCAGAGCCATGGTGTCGACCATTGAAAGTCCGCCGATCCGGAGTGCGCCAGACCGATTGAGCACCCGGCTGAAAGTTGTACGCACTTCGGTCAAGCCCAGGCAAAAGGTGACTGTTGCTCAACTGTTCGAGTGCTGTGCACAGGAGCCCGCGGGAGGGGCTCTAGCCGCGTCTGAGCAGCCGTGTGGCGCCCGCCGCCACCGTCGTGGCCAGGATCCACCCCAGCAGGATCAGCGCCACCGACAGCCACTGCCAGCCGCCGTGCAGCTGCCACTGGCCCGCCTGCCCGAGGTCGATCACCGGCAGCAGCAGATCCAGCGCGAACAGGGCGGGGCTCCACGGCGGATGCCCGCTCGCGCTCACCGGCGCGTGGTCGGCGTGCGCGAAGGCCAGTGAGCTGGCCGCCCACAGCACCGCCATCCATACGGCGGCCCGGCCCGGCCGGTACCCGTAGGCGACCGTCCAGTCCTGCACGAACCCCCACACCTTGGCCGCGACCGGCAGGCTCTCCCGGCGCCGGCGCTGCTTGGCGAGCAGCACCTCGCGCGCGTCCTCGTCCTCACCGGCGTTGCGCAGCACGGTCGCGAGCCGCTCGTACGGCTCCGGGGCGTACTCGGCGGTCGCCGCGGCCACCCAGTCCAGGCGGGCGTCCAGCGGGAACGGGCCCTGCGGTACGAGGTTCTCGTACACGAAGCCGCCCATGTGGAGGTTGCCAGGCCCCGGCCAACTGCCCGCCCCGTCGATCAGGTTGACGACCCGCGCCCCCGACAGCACGACCTTCCCGCGCTGCGGCTTCTCGCCGAGGAAGCGCAACTCCGGTGCCTGGATGCGCAGCAGCGACAGCTCCTGGTCGTCCGTGAACGTGAACCGGGCCCGTTCCAGGTCCACCGCGTCCCCGAACCGCCCGTCGTCCAGCCGCACCCCGCCCTGGGACGAGAAACGCTGGATGCGCGTCCCGCGCGCGGGAGTTGTACCGCTCAGCCAGGGGCCGCCGACACCGGCCGGAGTGAGGTACAGGGTGCGGCCGACGGTCAACTGGGGCGCGTTCAGGGCGAGTCGGCTGTACGGGTTGGCCAGCCGGGCCCCGCGCAGGCTCAGCGAGACGCCCACCTTGGCGCTGCGCAGGCTCAACTCACCGTGTGATTCGAGGAGTTCGGCCTGGAGATCCTGGCCCACCGTCATGCCGTCGGCGGCGATCGAACGCCCGGTGCGGTCCCGGTAGACGATCGCCTGGTTGAGCAGCAGATCGGTGCCGATGTGCGCGTCGGTCAGCCGTACGCCGTTGTGGAAGCGGCAGCGCGGCAGATGCAGGTCACCCTCCGTGTGCACCCGGGCCGCCTCCAGCCGCGGCACCGAGCAGTTCACCAGCCGTACGGTCTGGAAGCGGGCCTCCGGCAGCAGCACCTCCCGCTCGAAACGGCAGCCCTTCAGCTCGACGTACGGCGTGACGGTGCCGCCCGCCAGGTCCAGGACGCCGCTGATCTGCACACCGGTGAGTTTCAGGGAGGCCACCCGGCCCGACAGCGCGGGCGGTCCGTCGAGGAGCAGCCAGCACACGAACCGGGCCCGCACGGTCCGCGCGGGGCCCCACGGATGTCCGCCGTGCGGATCGTCGACGACGGTGTCGCCGCTGCTCAGGTCATACACACTGCCGTTGCGGAAGGCCTGCCACATACCGGCCTCGGCGGCGGTCGCATCGTCCGGCACATCCCCCGCGCGGATGCCGGCACCCTCGGTCACTGCTCTTTCATCCCTCTCAACTACTCACGGGTTTCGCACAGCAGTTCATGCCCGCTGAGTAACCCCCGGAACACTAGACGTGAAGGGGATCTTCCGGGTTCCGGCCACGTTCTGTATCAGCCATTGATATGCGTGAGCGGCGCCCGATCTCAGTCTGAGAGAATTGGCCCCGTGATCTCCCGAATCGATCTGCGCGGTGACGCCCTCCCCGAAGGGCCCGCCCTGCGCGACCTGCTGCCCCGAGCCGACTTCGACGTCTCGGCCGCCCTGGAGAAGGTGCGGCCGATCTGCGAGGCCGTGCATCATCGGGGCGACGCGGCGCTGATCGACTTCGCCGAGAAGTTCGACGGGGTGCGGCTGGAGCAGGTGCGGGTCCCCGCGCAGGCACTCAGCGACGCGCTGGAGCAGCTCGACCCGGAGGTGCGCGCGGCCCTGGAGGAGTCCATCCGGCGCGCCCGGCTCGTCCACCGCGAGCAGCGCCGTACGACGCACACCACCCAGGTCGTGCCCGGCGGCACGGTCACCGAGAAGTGGGTCCCGGTCGACCGGGTGGGGCTGTACGCCCCGGGCGGGCGGTCCGTCTACCCGTCCTCCGTGATCATGAACGTGGTGCCCGCACAGGAAGCGGGCGTCGAGTCCGTCGCGCTCGCCTCCCCGCCGCAGGCCGAGTTCGGCGGGCTTCCGCACCCGACAATCCTCGCCGCGTGCGCGCTGCTCGGCGTCGACGAGGTCTACGCCGTCGGTGGCGCCCAGGCCGTCGCGATGTTCGCCCACGGCACCGAGTCCTGCGCCCCGGCCAACATGGTCACCGGGCCCGGCAACATCTGGGTCGCCGCCGCCAAGCGCTACTTCACCGGCAAGATCGGCATCGACACCGAGGCCGGTCCCACCGAGATCGCCGTCCTCGCCGACGACAGCGCCGACCCGGTGTACGTCGCCGCCGACCTGATCAGCCAGGCCGAGCACGACCCGCTCGCCGCCGCCGTCCTGGTCACGGACTCCGTGACGCTCGCGGACGCGGTCGAGAAGGAACTGGAACCGCAGGTCGCGGCCACCAAGCACATCGAGGACCGGATCGCCCCGGCGCTGGCCGGCAGGCAGTCCGCGATCGTCCTCGTCGACGGCATCGACGAGGGCCTGCGGGTCGTCGACGCGTACGGCGCCGAGCACCTGGAGATCCAGACGGCGGATGCCGCCGCGGTCGCCGACCGGGTGCGGAACGCGGGCGCGATCTTCGTCGGACCGTGGGCGCCCGTGTCGCTGGGTGACTACGCGGCCGGCTCCAACCACGTGCTGCCGACCGGCGGTTGCGCCTGCCACTCCTCCGGGCTCTCCGTGCAGTCCTTCCTGCGCGGCATCCACATCGTCGACTACACGAAGGACGCGCTGGCGGACGTAGCGCATCACGTGGTGACGCTGGCGGAGGCGGAGGATCTGCCCGCGCACGGCGCGGCGGTCAAGGCGAGGTTCGGATGGAAGGTTCCAGAGAGCAAGTGACCGGCATCGACGATCTTCCCGTACGGGACGAGCTGCGCGGCAAGTCCCCTTATGGCGCGCCCCAGTTGGACGTCCCCGTACGGCTGAACACCAACGAGAACCCCTATCCGCTGCCCGAGGCGCTGGTCGAGCGGATCGCCGAGCGGGTCCGTGAGGCCGCCCG
Source organism: Streptomyces colwelliae (assembly GCF_048158785.1). NCBI lineage: Bacteria > Bacillati > Actinomycetota > Actinomycetes > Kitasatosporales > Streptomycetaceae > Streptomyces > Streptomyces colwelliae. Next base: position 5,738 of record NZ_JBLTJC010000137.1, read on the forward strand.
TGATCTCAACCGCTACCCGGACCGGGACGCGGTCGAGTTGCGCACCGGGCTGGCCGACTACCTCACGAAGACCGGGAGTTACCGGGTCGGCGTCGAGAACGTGTGGGCGGCCAACGGCTCCAACGAGGTCATCCAGCAACTGCTCCAGACCTTCGGGGGGCCCGGCCGTACGGCGATCGGCTTCGAGCCGTCGTACTCGATGCACGCGCTCATCGCGCGCGGCACGGGGACGGGTTGGATCTCCGGTCCGCGCAACGAGGACTTCACGATCGATCTCGCCGCCGCCGAGCGCTGGATCGCCGAGAACAAGCCTGACGTCGTGTTCGTCACGACCCCCAACAACCCCACGGGCAACGCCGTTCCGCCCGGGACGGTCCTCGCGCTGTACGAAGCGGCCCAGGCCGCCAAGCCGTCGATGGTGATCGTCGACGAGGCGTACATCGAGTTCAGCCACGGCGACTCGCTGCTGCCGCTGCTCGAAGGTCGGCCGAATCTCGTCGTCTCGCGGACGATGTCGAAGGCGTTCGGCGCGGCGGGCCTGCGCCTCGGCTATCTCGCCGCGCACCCGGCGGTCGTCGACGCCGTCCAACTCGTACGGCTGCCTTACCACTTGTCGGCCGTCACGCAGGCGACCGCGCTGGCCGCCCTGGAGCACACCGACACACTGCTGGGGTATGTCGAGCAGCTGAAGTCCGAACGGGACCGGCTGGTGGGCGAGTTGAAGGCCATCGGCTGTGAAGTCGTCGAGTCCGACGCGAACTTCGTGCAGTTCGGGCGGTTCGCGGACTCGCACACCGCCTGGCAGAAGATCCTCGACCAGGGCGTCCTGGTCCGGGACAACGGCATTCCGGGGTGGCTGCGGGTCTCCGCCGGAACCCCCGAAGAGAACGACGCGTTCCTCGACGCGGTCCGTGAGTTGATGAAGGAGCAGAGCGCATGAACCGCGTAGGACGTGTGGAGCGGGTGACCAAGGAGACCTCGGTCGTCGTCGAGATCGATCTCGACGGCGCCGGCAAGGTCGACGTGTCGACAGGAGTCGGCTTCTACGACCACATGCTCGACCAGCTCGGCCGGCACGGTCTGTTCGACCTCACCGTGAAGACCGAGGGCGATCTGCACATCGACTCGCACCACACCATCGAGGACACCGCCCTCGCGCTCGGCGCCGCCTTCAAGCAGGCGCTCGGCGACAAGGTGGGGATCTACCGGTTCGGCAACTGCACGGTTCCCCTGGACGAGTCCCTGGCCCAGGTGACCGTGGACCTCTCCGGCCGCCCGTACCTCGTGCACACCGAGCCCGAGAACATGGCGCCGATGATCGGCGAGTACGACACGACGATGACCCGGCACATCCTGGAGTCCTTCGTCGCACAGGCCCAGATCGCGCTTCATGTGCACGTGCCCTATGGGCGCAACGCACACCACATCGTGGAGTGCCAGTTCAAGGCCCTCGCCCGCGCCCTGCGGTACGCCTCCGAGCGCGACCCGCGCGCGGCCGGCATCCTCCCCTCCACGAAGGGCGCGCTGTGACCGGCCTCTCCAGCCTCCTGATCGTCGTCGGGCTCTTCCTCCTCGGCGGGGTCTACTCCTTCGTCAAGCAGAAGATGCCGGCGAGCCTCATCGTGCTGGTCTCCATCGGCGCGGCGATGTGTCTGGTCGCGGGGGTCATGCGGTTGGCGGTGTGGAGTTGAGCGCGGCGAAGAACGCGTCCAAGAAGGTCGTCGTCTTCGACTACGGCTTCGGGAACGTCCGGTCCGCCGAGCGTGCCCTCGCGCGCACGGGTGCCGAGGTCGAGATAACGCGTGACTACGACAAGGCCATGAACGCGGACGGGCTGCTGGTGCCCGGTGTCGGCGCCTTCGCCGCCTGCATGCAGGGCCTCAAGGAGGCGCGCGGCGACTGGATCGTCGGGCGTCGGCTGGCCGGCGGGCGCCCGGTGATGGGCATCTGCGTCGGCATGCAGATCCTGTTCGCGCGCGGCATCGAGCACGGCGTGGAGACCGAGGGCCTGGACGAGTGGCCCGGTTCGGTCGAGCCCTTGCAGGCCGAGATCGTGCCGCACATGGGCTGGAACACCGTGGACACCCCGGCGGGCTCCCAGCTCTTCGCGGGTCTCGACGCCGACGCGCGCTTCTACTTCGTGCACTCCTATGCCGTCCACGACTGGTCCCTCGAAGTCGTGAACCCGGCGATGCGCGCCCCCCTGGTCACCTGGTCGACGCACGGCAAGCCCTTCGTGGCCGCCGTGGAGAACGGTGCCCTGTGGGCCACGCAGTTCCACCCCGAGAAGTCCGGCGACGCCGGAGCGCAGCTGCTGAACAACTGGATCGGAACCCTCTGATGCCTTCGAAGCTCGAACTCCTCCCCGCCGTGGACGTCCGTGACGGCCAGGCCGTCCGCCTCGTGCACGGCGAGTCCGGTTCGGAGACCTCCTACGGCTCGCCCCTGGAGGCGGCCCTCGCCTGGCAGCGCTCCGGCGCCGAGTGGCTGCACCTCGTCGACCTGGACGCCGCGTTCGGCACCGGCGACAACCGCAAGCTCATCGCCGAGGTCGCCGGAGCCATGGACATCAAGGTCGAGCTGTCCGGCGGCATCCGCGACGACGACACCCTCGCCGCCGCCCTCGCCACCGGCTGCACCCGGGTGAACCTCGGCACCGCCGCGCTGGAGACCCCGGAGTGGGTCGCCAAGGTCATCGCCGAGCACGGCGACAAGATCGCGGTCGGCCTCGACGTACGCGGCACGACCCTGCGCGGACGCGGCTGGACCCGTGACGGCGGCGACCTCTACGAGACGCTGGACCGCCTCAACTCCGAGGGCTGCGCCCGGTACGTGGTCACCGACATCGCCAAGGACGGCACCCTCCAGGGCCCCAACCTGGAGCTGCTGCGCAACGTGTGCGCGGCGACCGACCGCCCGGTCGTGGCCTCCGGCGGGGTGTCCTCGCTCGACGACCTCCGCGCCATCTCCGAGCTGGTCCCGCTCGGCGTCGAGGGCTCCATCGTCGGAAAGGCCCTGTACGCGAAGGCGTTCACCCTGGAAGAGGCCTTGGAGGCGGTGGCCCGGTGACCGAGCTACGACGAGTGTCGACCGGCGCGCCCTGGGAGGACGCCTTCGGCTACTCCCGCGCGGTGGAGCTGCCGAACGGCCTGGTGCTGGTCTCCGGGTGCACGTCGATAGTGGACGGCGAGATCGCCGGGGGCGGTCCCTACGAGCAGACGGTCAACGCGTTCAACGTCGCGTTCTCGGCGCTGGACCAGCTTGGTCTCGGCCCCGCCGATGTGGTGCGCACCCGTATGTACATCACCCACGCCCGGGATGTGGAGGACGTGGGCCGCGCACACAAGGAACTCTTCGACGCGATCCGGCCCGCCGCAACGATGATCATCGTCTCCGGCTTCGTCGACCCGAGCCTGGTCGTCGAGGTCGAGGTGGAGGCGTACCGCTCCGGCTCCGAGGGCGGAGGCTCCGCATGACGCTCGCCGTACGAGTGATCCCCTGCCTGGACGTGGACAACGGCCGGGTCGTCAAGGGCGTCAACTTCCAGAACCTGCGCGACGCGGGCGACCCCGTCGAGATGGCCAAGGTCTACGACGCCGAGGGCGCCGACGAGTTGACCTTCCTGGACATCACCGCGTCCTCCGGCAACCGCGAGACGACGTACGACGTGGTCCGCCGCACCGCCGAGCAGGTCTTCATCCCGCTCACGGTCGGCGGCGGCGTCCGCACGGCCGAGGACGTGGACAAGCTGCTGCGGGCGGGCGCGGACAAGGTCGGCGTCAACACGGCGGCGATCACGCGCCCCGAGCTGATCCGGGAGATCGCGGAGCGGTTCGGGCGGCAGGTGCTGGTGCTGTCGGTGGACGCGCGGCGGACTGACAGCGGGTCCTTCGAGGTGACTACTCACGGCGGTCGCAAGGGCACCGGCATCGACGCCGTCGAATGGGCGCACCGGGCGGCCGAGTTGGGGGCGGGGGAGATCCTGCTCAACTCGATGGACGCGGACGGTACGAAGGACGGCTACGACCTGGAGATGATCGCGGCGGTGCGCAAGCACGTGACCGTGCCGGTCATCGCCTCCGGCGGCGCGGGCAAGCTCGCGGACTTTCCGCCGGCGGTGGCGGCGGGCGCGGACGCGGTGCTCGCGGCTTCGGTCTTCCACTTCGGGGATCTGCGGATCGGCGAGGTGAAGCAGGCGTTGCGGGAGGCGGGTCACCCCGTGAGGTGATCCCCTGAGACGTGTTGTAAGCCCCGGCTGCCTGGTGGTCGGGGCTTACTTGTGGGCAGATGCGAAAGGAAAGTTGCGCAAAGAATATTGCGCAACTTTCCTTTCGCATCTACGGTGGCGTACATGACAGCCAAAGGGAGTCGTCCCATCACGGACGTGGGCACGCTCAAGGCCCTCGCTCACCCGCTCCGAATGCAGCTGTACCGAGGTCTGTGCGTGGCGGAGAAGGCAACGGCCTCCCAACTCGCCGAGCAGGTCGACGAGGCTGTCTCGTTGGTCAGTTACCACCTGCGCAAGCTCGCGGAGCACGGGCTGATCGAAGAGGCCGCACCGCAGAGCGCGGACGGGCGGGAGCGGTGGTGGCAGCCCTCCTCGGAGGGCGTGAGCATCCGGGACAAGGACTTCCGGGACGCGCCGGAGAAGGCGGCCGCACACCTCGCGGCGACCCGCCTCTTCCACGAGCAGCGCACCGACATGTACCGCCGCTACCTCGACGAGCGCCTCACCTGGGGCCCCGAATGGAACGCCGCGGCACCCGACAGCGAGTCCCTCTTCCGGCTGAACCCGGCCGAACTCAACGAACTCCGCGAGGAGTTGGTCGCCCTGGTGCGGAAGTACGACGAGAAAAGCCGGTCCGGCGACGCCGAAGGGCGCGAGAACGTCGCCATCCACGTGTACGGCTTCCCGTTCCGTGTCTGAGCCCAGGAGAGGACGAACTCCCGTGACCGCCACACTCATAGCCCCCGGCACAGCCCCCGGCACAGCCTCCGGCAGACCCGCCCACCGTGACCCCAACGTCCTGCGCTGGCTCGGCGCGTACACGGCGTCCATGGTCGGCGACAACGTGTACTACATCGCCTTGTCCTGGGCCGCCGTACAGGCCGGTTCGCCCACGCAGGCGGGGATCGTGATGGCGACCAGCGCCGTGCCGCGTGCCCTGTTGATGCTGGGCGGGGGAGTGATCGCCGACCGGTTCGGGCCGCGCAGGGTGGTCATCGGGAGTGACACGGTGCGCTGCGCGGCGGTGCTGGCGGTGGCCGCGCTGCTGTTCCTGACGAGCCCGGGACTGTGGCCGCTGGCACTGCTCGCCGTGGTGTTCGGGATGGTCGACGCGGTGTTCATGCCGGCGGTGGGCGCACTCCCCGCGCGCGTGACGAGCCGGGACCAACTCGCGCGCGTGCAGGGCATGCGGGGGCTCGCGATCCGCTTCGCCAACGTCGTCGGCGGTCCGCTCGGCGGCCTCGGTGTCGCGGTCGGCGGTGCGGCGGCGGCGTTCGGACTCGCCGGTCTGCTGATCGCGGTGTCGGTGCCGTTGCTGATCTCCGTACGGATGCGGGAACTGCCCGTCGACGACAAGGCCGACGCCCGCCCGACGACCCCGCTCGGCGACCTGCGGGACGGCCTGCGCTACATCCGGGGCCACCGTGTCCTCGCCCCGCTGATGCTGGCCATCGCGCTGGGCGACCTCGGCTTCGTCGGCCCGCTCAACGTGGGCCTGACCCTGCTCGCGCACGACCGGGGCTGGGGCGCCTCCGGCATGGGCTGGGTGCTCTCCGGCTTCGGGATCGGCGCGGGAGCGGCGGCCCTGCTGCTGACCGTGCGGGGCCGGCTGCCGCACGCCGGGCAGGTCGCCGGATACGCGATCCTCGCCGGTTCCGTGGCGATCGGCGCCCTGGCCTTCGTCCCCGGTGTCCTAGCGGCGGTCGGCGTCGCCCTGCTCATCGGACTGCTCGCCGGACTCAGCGGCGCGATGTGCGGAGCCCTGCTCCAGACCCACTCCGACCCCGCCTACCTCGGCCGCGTCACCGCCGTCTCCAGCCTGGTCAGCCTCGGCTTCGCCCCGCTCAGCATGCCGCTGTCGGCCGCCGCGATCGGCGCGTGGGGCACCGGCCCGGTGTTCGTGGTCAGCGCGGTGGTCTGCGGACTGGGCGGGGTCATCGCCCTGTGCGTCCGAGACCTGCGGCGCGCCGAACTCCCTGGCTGACCCGGCCTGCTCACAACTGCCGACTCAGATCCCCAACTGCTTGGCCTCCTGGAGCTTGGCGATCGCGTTCTCGTCGCCGTCCAGCTCCACCTTGGCCACGCTCTGCCGCCCGTGCGCGAACAGCAGCAGCTCCGAGGGCTCGCCGGTCACCGTCACGACCGGCGCCCCCTTGTGGGCGACCGCCGTCTGACCGTCCGGGCGGCGCAGCACCAGCCCGGTCGGCGCGCTGCGGCCCACCAGCCGGGCCATGCGCTCAAGGCGCGACCACAGGGCGTCCTGGAACACCGGGTCCAGCTCGCGAGGCGTCCAGTCCTCCTGCGCACGCCGTACGTCCTCCGTGTGGACGTAGAACTCGACCGTGTTGGACGCCTCGTCGAGCTGCTTGAGCTGGAACGGCGAGAAGCGCGGCGGGCCGGTACGGATCAGCTGGATCAGCTCCTCGTACGGCTTCGCCGCGAACTCCGTCATCACCCGCTCCAGCCGCGGCGCGAGTTGCTTGATCATGATGCCGCCGGCGGCATCGGCGCGGCGTTCGCGCACCACCACGTGCGCGGCGAGGTCACGGGTCCGCCACCCCTCGCAGAGAGTCGGGGCGTCCGGGCCCGCGGTCTCCAGGAGATCGGCGAGAAGAAGTCGTTCACGCTTGGCGAAGGTCGACATACCGTCAGCCTACGACCGCGCGGAGGGTCCGCACAGTGGACGCCCGGCCGGGACTGTCAGTGGGGCGCGGCACAATGGCCCCATGACCAGCACGCCCTCACGCAGCAGCCTCGATCCCGATATCGCCGCCCGCCTCAAGCGCAGCGCCGACGGGCTCGTCCCCGCGATCGCCCAGCAGTACGACACCGGTGAGGTGCTCATGCTCGGCTGGATGGACGACGAGGCGCTGCATCGGACGTTGACGACGGGCCGCTGCACGTACTGGTCGCGCAGCCGCCAGGAGTACTGGGTGAAGGGCGACACCTCCGGCCACTTCCAGCACGTCAGGTCCGTCGCCCTGGACTGCGACGCGGACACGGTCCTCGTGAAGGTCGACCAGGTCGGCGCCGCCTGCCACACAGGCACCCGCACCTGCTTCGACGCCGACGTGCTCCTCAAGGACGGCGCTGATTCCGGCACCGCCGCCTCGGATCAGTAGGGTCAGCCGCCATGGACCTCGAGACGTTCCGCAAGCTGGCCACCGACCGTCGCGTCATTCCGGTCACCCGCAAGCTCCTCGCCGACGGCGACACCCCGGTCGCGCTCTACCGCAAACTGGCCGCGGAGCGCCCCGGCACCTTCCTCCTGGAGTCCGCGGAGAACGGCCGCACAGCTTTTCAATGGTCTCGCTATTCGTTCGTCGGCGTCCGCAGCGCCGCCACCCTCACCGCGCGCGACGGCCAGGCCCACTGGCTCGGCACCCCGCCCGTCGGCGTCCCGGTCGACGGTGACCCCCTCGCCGCCCTCCGCGCCACCATCGAGACCCTGCACACCCCCCACCAGGAGGGCCTGCCGCCCTTCACCGGCGGCATGGTCGGCTATCTCGGCTACGACATCGTCCGCCGCCTGGAGAAGATCGGCCCCGGCGAGCGCGACGACCTCAAGCTCCCCGAGCTGACCATGCTCCTCACCAGCGACCTCGCCGTGATGGACCACTGGGAGGGCTCGGTCCTGCTGATCGCCAACGCGATCAACCACAACGACCTCGACACTGGTGTCGACGAGGCGTACGCGGACGCGATCGCCCGCCTCGACGCCATGGAGGCGGACCTCTCCCGCGCGGTGGCCCAGCCGCCCGCCCAGCTCCCGCCCTCCGAGCTTCCGGAGTACACCGCGCTGTGGGGCGGCCCCGACTTCAAGGAGGCCGTCGAGGACATCAAGGAGCGCATCCGCGCGGGCGAGGCCTTCCAGGTCGTCCCCTCGCAGCGCTTCGAAACGCCGTGCACGGCAAGCGCGTTGGACGTCTACCGAGTCCTTCGGGCGACCAACCCCTCCCCGTACATGTACCTGTTCCGCTTCGACGGCTTCGACGTCGTGGGCTCGTCTCCCGAAGCCCTGGTCAAGGTCGAGGACGGCCGCGCGATGGTCCACCCCATCGCCGGCACCCGGCACCGCGGGGCGACCCCGCAGGAGGACCAGGCCCTCGCCGACGAGCTCCTCGCCGACCCCAAGGAGCGCGCCGAACACCTCATGCTGGTCGACCTCGGCCGTAACGATTTGGGCAGGGTCTGCGAGCCCGGCTCGGTCGAGGTCGTCGACTTCATGTCCGTCGAGCGGTACTCGCACGTGATGCACATCGTCTCGACGGTCACCGGCCGCGTGGCACCCGGCCGTACCGCCTTCGACGTCCTCACGGCCTGCTTCCCCGCCGGCACCCTCTCCGGCGCGCCCAAGCCCCGCGCCATGCAGATCATCGACGAACTCGAGCCGTCCAGAAGGGGGTTGTACGGCGGCTGCGTCGGCTACCTCGACTTCGCGGGCGACTCCGACACCGCCATCGCCATCCGTACGGCACTCCTCCGCGACGGCACGGCCTACGTCCAGGCGGGCGCCGGCATCGTCGCCGACTCGGACCCCGAGATGGAGGACCAGGAGTGCCGCAACAAGGCGGCGGCGGTCCTCCGCGCGGTGCACACGGCGAACCGGCTCGGGCAATAGGACGAGGGTCATATGAACCCCGGGTGACGGTTCGCCCGGGGTTGGAGCGATAGTGGACCTCGTGACTGCTGCTGTTCCTCACCCCCGTTCCGAAGGCGAAGGCCCCGCCGCGCGCGCCAGCCGCCGTAGCCTCGCCGTGGCCCTGCTGAGCGGTGCGCTCGGCGCGGCCGTGGCGCTGCTGGCCACCCGTCAGCGCTGGTCGATGGGGACCGCGACGGTGGCCGGCGACGCGTTCCCGCTGTCCGCCAAGGGCAGCGACGTCACGGGTGTGCCCGCGGCGCTCGCCATAGTGGGCCTCGCCGCGCTCGTCGCCGTCTTCGCCGTCCGCAGGGCGGGCCGCTTCGCGGTCTCCGCCCTCCTCGCGCTCTCCGGCGCGGGCATCGTCGCCGCCGCCCTGCTCGGCGCTACCGACAGCTCCGCCCTCGACGACAAGGCCGCGCAGGCCTCCGGCGACACTTCGTCCGTCGTCCACGCCTTCGACCACACCGCCTGGCCCTACGTCGCTGCGGTCGGCGGCGGCCTGATCCTGCTGGCCGGCCTCCTCGCCCTGCTCTACGGCCGCCGCTGGCCCGCGATGTCGGGCCGCTACGAGCGCAACGGCGCGCCTCGCCCCCGGCGGACTCCTGTGGTGGACCCTGACCGTCCCGAGGACATCTGGAAGGCCCTGGACCGCGGAGAGGACCCCACGGGGGCGTAGCGCTCCGCTGGAGGAGCGAGGAAGCGTCCGTCGTCGGTTGGCCGCGGCCTCGTCGTGGCTGGTCGCGCCCACGCGGCGGAGCCGCAAATGGACACAGCCCCGCGCCCCTTCGGGGCGCTCCTGAACCGGAGCGGACACGGGACCACCCCGAAGCACTGCACACGCACGCGTGCGGAACAATGAAGCGTGAGCGTCTGCTCACACACGTACACAGCAACGAGGAGCACGTCATGGCGGGCAACAGCCACGGTCACACTTTGGCCGCCTGGACCGGTACCACCATCATCTTCATCGGTTTCTTGGTCGGCGGCGCCTTCATGGTCATGGCACAGCCGATCGGCTTCTGGGCCGGTATGGCGATCGCGGTCATCGGCGGCATCGTCGGCTGGGTCATGAGCGCGATGGGAATGGGCATGCCCAAGGACCGTCCCAAGGACCTGACCGAGCTGCTCGCCAAGCCGGCGCACGCCGACAGCTGAGCCGTAGGCAGTAGCTGTCAGCCACCACTTCGTGGAGGGGCGGTCCCGGGAGCACCGGGAACCGCCCCTCACGCGCGCGTGCGGCACGAAAGGGCGAAGGGGCACAATGCGAGACGTGAACGCCGACAGCCAGAGCGTGCCGAAGACGCGCGTCCCCGGTTCCGCCTCCGTACTGAACCGCGTCGCCGTGCCCGCGGGCGTCCTCGCGGCCGTCGCCGGAGCCTTCGCCTACGTCGGCACGGTCGACCCGAACCAGCCAGGCCACTACCCCGTGTGCCCCCTGTACCGCCTCACGGGCCTGTACTGCCCCGGCTGCGGCGGTCTGCGCAGCGCGCACGAGTTCATCCACGGGGACTTCCTGGCGGCGCTCCAGGACAACGCGATCGCCGTAGTGGGCTATCTGGCCTTCACGGTCGTATGGACCGTCTGGGTGGTCCGTGCGGCGCGCGGCCGGTCCGCGCGGATCGAACTCGGCAGGGTCCAGCTGTGGAGTCTGGGCGCGTTGGTGCTGGTCTTCACGGTTGTCCGGAACCTGCCGTTCGGTGGCTGGCTACATCCTTGATCAACCGACACATGTCCAGGTAGTGGGACCGGCGTCAACCGGATGCGAGGGCTACGCCTTCCTCCGGATACCATCGAGGTCAGATGTGACCATGGCTTTTCCACCGTCCGGAAGGGGGCCGCTCGCGTGAGTGTGCTCGACGAGATCATCGACGGAGTCCGTGCCGACCTGGCGGAACGGCAGGCGCGCGTCAGCCTCGACGAGCTCAAGGAGCGCGCGGCGAAGGCTCCCGCCGCCAAGGACGGGGTCGCCGCACTGCGCGGTGACGGCGTCAAGGTCATCTGCGAGGTCAAGCGCTCCAGCCCCTCCAAGGGCGCGCTGGCCGCGATCGCCGACCCGGCGGGCCTCGCCGCGGACTACGAGGCGGGCGGCGCCGCCGTCATCTCCGTCCTCACCGAACAGCGCCGCTTCGGCGGCTCCCTGGCCGACCTGGAGGCCGTCCGCGCCCGCGTGGACATCCCGGTCCTCCGCAAGGACTTCATCGTCACGTCGTACCAGCTCTGGGAGGCCCGGGCCTACGGCGCCGACCTCGCGCTGCTGATCGTCGCGGCCCTGGACCAGTCGGCCCTGGAGTCCCTCGTCGAGCGCGCCGAGTCGATCGGTCTCACGCCGATCGTCGAGGTCCACGACGAGGACGAGGTCGACCGCGCGGTCGACGCCGGCGCCAAGATCATCGGCGTCAACGCCCGCAACCTCAAGACCCTTGAGGTCGACCGCGGCACTTTCGAGCGCGTCGCCCCCGAGATCCCGGCCCACATCGTCAAGATCGCCGAGTCCGGCGTCCGCGGCCCCCACGACCTCATCGCCTACGCCAACGCGGGCGCCGACGCGGTCCTGGTGGGCGAGTCCCTGGTCACCGGCCGCGACCCCAAGTCCGCGGTGTCGGACCTGGTGGCGGCGGGGGAGCACCCCGCACTGCGACACGGCCGCGGCTGATCACCCGCTAGGCTTGGTTCCGATGACGATCACCCTGACGCCCATGGACCGGTACGCCCGCCTCGCGCGCGGCTGTCGCCCCCGTGGCTGCCGCGCGCCCGCGAGGCGGGTTCACGGTCGGCGAGTGCGTTACGTCATCGGAGACGAGCCTGGACAGGTAAACGGCATGCGATGGCGCCCCTTCAGGGGCGCGGGGAACTGCGCGACCAGCCACGACGGTCCCGCAGCCATCTGAACAACCCCCGCCCCCACGGCGATTAGTGCATTTCCACAAACTCACCGTGAGGTTTCCGCATGCCCAGCGAGTTCTTCATCCCCGACCCCGACGGTCAAATCCCCAGCGCCGAGGGCTACTTCGGCGCGTTCGGCGGCAAGTTCATCCCGGAGGCCCTCGTAGCCGCCGTGGACGAGGTGGCCGTCGAGTACGACAAGGCCAAGCACGACCCCGAGTTCGCCCGCGAGTTGGACGACCTCCTCCTCAACTACACCGGCAGGCCAAGCGCGTTCACAGAGGTACCCCGTTTCGCCGCGGAAGCGGGTGGCGCGAGGATCTTCCTCAAGCGCGAGGACCTGAACCACACCGGCTCCCACAAGATCAACAACGTCCTCGGCCAGGCCCTGCTCACCAAGCGCATGGGCAAGACCAGGGTCATCGCGGAGACCGGCGCCGGCCAGCACGGTGTCGCGACCGCCACCGCCTGCGCGCTCTTCGGCCTCGAATGCACCATCTACATGGGCGAGATCGACACCCAGCGCCAGGCCCTGAACGTGGCCCGGATGCGCATGCTCGGCGCCGAGGTCATCGCCGTGAAGTCCGGCAGCCGCACCCTCAAGGACGCGATCAACGAGGCGTTCCGCGACTGGGTGGCCAACGTCGACCGCACGCACTACCTCTTCGGTACGGTCGCCGGCCCGCACCCCTTCCCGGCCATGGTCCGCGACTTCCACCGCGTGATCGGCGTCGAGGCCCGCCGCCAGATCCTGGAGCGTGCCGGACGCCTCCCCGACGCGGCGATCGCGTGCGTCGGCGGCGGTTCGAACGCCATCGGCCTGTTCCACGCCTTCATCCCGGACGCGGACGTACGCCTCATCGGCTGCGAACCGGCCGGGCACGGCGTCGAGACGGGCGAGCACGCGGCGACGCTGACCGCGGGCGAGCCCGGCATCCTGCACGGTTCGCGGTCCTACGTCCTCCAGGACGAGGAGGGCCAGATCACCGAGCCGTACTCGATCTCGGCGGGTCTGGACTACCCGGGCATCGGCCCCGAGCACTCCTACCTCAAGGACAGCGGCCGCGGCGAGTACCGCGCGATCACCGACGACGCGGCGATGCAGGCCCTGCGCCTGCTGTCGCGCACGGAGGGCATCATCCCGGCGATTGAGAGCGCCCACGCGCTCGCTGGTGCGCTGGAGGTCGGCAGGGAGCTGGGCAAGGACGGGCTGATCGTCGTCAACCTGTCCGGGCGCGGCGACAAGGACATGGACACGGCCGCGCGGTACTTCGGCCTGTACGACACGGACGCCGAGGTCGCGGCCAACGCGGCCGACACCGCCGAGATCGAGGGGGACGCCAAGTGAGCGGGAACATCCAGCTGTTGAGCGACACCCTCGCCGCCGCGAAGGGCGAGGGGCGCGCCGCGCTCATCGCCTACCTCCCGGCCGGGTTCCCGACCGTGGACGGCGGCATCGAGGCGATCAAGGCCGCGTTCGACGGCGGCGCCGACATCGTCGAGGTGGGCCTGCCGCACAGCGACCCCGTCCTCGACGGCCCCGTCATCCAGACCGCCGACGACATCGCCCTGCGCGGCGGCGTCAAGATCGCGGACGTCATGCGCACGGTCCGCGAGACCCACGCGGCGACCGGCAAGCCGGTGCTCGTCATGACGTACTGGAACCCGATCGACCGCTACGGCGTCGAGCGCTTCACCGCCGAGCTGGCCGAGGCGGGCGGCGCGGGCTGCATCCTGCCCGACCTGCCCGTGCAGGAGGCGGGGCTGTGGAGGGAGCACGCCGAGAAGCACGAGCTCGCCACGGTCTTCGTGGTCGCGCCCAGCAGCAAGGACGCCCGCCTCGCCGAGATCACCAAGGTCGGCACCGGCTTCGTCTACGCCGCTTCCCTGATGGGCGTCACCGGCACCCGCGCGTCGGTGGGCGCGCAGGCGCAGGACCTCGTCGAGCGCACCCGGGCCACCACCGACACACCCGTGTGCGTCGGGCTCGGTGTCTCGAACGCCCAGCAGGCCGCCGAGGTGGCCCGCTTCGCGGACGGCGTGATCGTCGGCTCGGCCTTCGTCAAGGGGATGCTGGACGCGCCGGACGACGCGGCCGGCGTCGAGGCGGTCCGCACGCTCGCCGGCGAACTGGCCAAGGGCGTGCGCGGACAGGCGTAACAGAACGCCGGGCGTCACGGACCACCGGCATAACAGAACAACTGGTCCCTCGTATGGGTGGACCTGGGACCGGGGAGGCGCGCTGCGCCTCCCCGGTTCGTTCTGCGGGGTGTGAGCGAGAAGAACCGTGACGGAAAGCGCACCGCCCGCGAGCGGCTGGCGGCAGAGCGTGAGAAGCAGAAGTCCGCGGAGAGGCGGCGGCGCACACTGATCGTGGCGGCGAGCGTCGTCTGCGTGCTGGGTCTGGCGTCGGTGATCGGCGTCCTCGCCGCGAACTCCGGCAAGGACAGCGGCAGCAGCAAGGCGGGCCCGGTCGTCGCGCCCTCCGGGGCGACCGGCAAGGACAGCCTGGCCATCCAGGTCGGCAAGGACAGCGCCAAGCCGGTGCTCACGGTGTGGGAGGACTTCCGCTGCCCGGCCTGCCAGGCCTTCGAGACGGCGTACCGCTCGACCCTCCACGAGCTGACGGACTCCGGGCAGCTCAAGGTGCAGTACCACCTGGTCACGATCATCGACGGCAACCTCGGCGGCAGCGGCTCCAAGCGTGCGGCCAACGCGGCGGCCTGCGCCCAGGACGCCGGAAAGTTCCGCGACTTCCACGACGTGCTGTACGAGAACCAGCCCAAGGAGACGGACGACGCCTTCGCCGACAACGCCAAGTTGATCGAGCTGGCGGGCAAGGTCAGCGGCCTCGACACGCCCGCTTTCCAGAAGTGCGTCAACAACGGTACGCACGACAGCTGGGTCACGAAGTCCGCCGCCGCGTTCCAGGCCGGCGGATTCACCGGCACCCCGACCGTCCTCTTCGACGGCAAGAACATCTACGCCGACCAGACGATGACCCCGGCGAAGCTGAAGCAGCTGGTCCAGGCGGCGAACAAGGGGTGACGAGGGGTAAGTGAGCGGGCCGGTTTTCATACCGGCCCGTTATGGAGCCGTAGCCGGGCCGCTTGCCGTGGTCGTGGTCCGGCACGGTAGCGTCGACCTTGCCATGGAACTTGCCTACATTCCCAGCCCGTCGCGCGGGGTCTACCACCTCGGCCCCATTCCGCTGCGCGGCTACGCGTTCTGCATCATCATCGGCGTCTTCGTCGCCGTCTGGCTCGGCAACAAACGCTGGGTCGCCCGCGGCGGCAAGGTCGGGACGGTGGCCGACATCGCTGTCTGGGCCGTGCCGTTCGGCCTCGTCGGCGGTCGCCTGTACCACGTGATCACGGACTACGAGCTGTACTTCAGCGAGGGCCGCGACTGGGTGGACGCCTTCAAGGTGTGGCAGGGCGGCCTCGGCATCTGGGGCGCGATCGCCCTCGGCGCGGTGGGCGCCTGGATCGGCTGCCGCCGCCGTGGCATCCCACTGCCCGCCTGGGCCGACGCCCTCGCCCCCGGCATCGCCTTCGCCCAGGCCATCGGCCGCTGGGGCAACTGGTTCAACCAGGAGCTGTACGGCCGCGAGACGCACCTCCCCTGGGCGCTGCACATCACGTCCTCGACGGACGGCCGCGTCCCCGGCTACTACCACCCGACCTTCCTGTACGAGTCGCTGTGGTGCATCGGCGTCGGCTTCCTCGTCATCTGGGCCGACCGCCGCTTCAAGCTGGGCCACGGCCGGGCGTTCGCGCTGTACGTCGCCGCCTACTGCGTGGGCCGCGGCTGGATCGAGTACATGCGCGTCGACGACGCCCACCACATCCTCGGCCTGCGGTTGAACGACTGGACCGCGATGATCGTGTTCCTGCTCGCGGTGCTCTACTTCGTGATCTCGGCGAAGAAGCGCCCGGGCCGCGAAGAGGTCGTCGAACCGGACACGGAGGCCAACGCGGACGCGGATGCGGATGCCTCCGGCGGTGAGACCGACGGTGACAGTGAGCCGGCGGACAAGGAAGAGCCGGAGTCCGACGCCCCGGAGGCGAAGGAAGACGCCGACGGCACGGAAGAAGCAGAAGAAGTAGACCTCAAGAAAGACGAGGCCGAGTCGGCCAAGAAGGGCTGACGGCCGGTTCTACGACGATGAGGGCGCCCTGTGTTTCACGGGGCGCCCTCATCGTGTTCAGGTGCGGCGCGCCAACGCGAGCGTTCGCTGCGCCGCCGTCACCACCGCCGCGTCGATGAACCGGCCGTCGGGCAGAGCCTGGGCGCCCTCCTCCCGCATGGCCGCCTTGACGATCGTCTCGGCCTGTTCGATCTCCTCGTTCGTCGGGAGGAACGCGCTCTCGATGACCGGGAGTTGGCGGGGGTGGATCGCCGCACGGCCGAGGAAACCCAGGGCGCGGCCGTGCGCGCAGGAGGCCGCCAGGCCCTCCAGGTCGCGGATGTCCGGGTGGACGGATTGGGGCGGCGGAGCCAGACCCGCGGCCCGGGCGGCGACGATCACCCGGGAGCGGGACCAGTCCAGGCCGGCGTCGTCGCGTACGCCCAGGTCGGCCCGTAGATCCGCCTCGCCGAGCGCGATGCCGTGCACGGAGGAGTGCGCGGCGGCGATCGAGAAGGCCCGCTCGATGCCGAGGGCCGTCTCCAGGAGGGCGTACAGGGGGAGGTCGCGGGCCTCTTCCGCTACGGCTACGACGTCCTCGGCGGACGTGACCTTCGGGAGCCGTAGGCCGGACACGCCCGGGAGGGGTGCGAGGGTGCGGAGGTCGTCGGCCGCCCAGGGGGTGTCCAGGGCGTTCACGCGGACGTGGACGTCGAGTTGGGGCTCCGAGAGGAGTTCCGCCGTGGCCGCGCGGGCGTAGTCCTTGCGGTCCGGGGCTACCGCGTCCTCCAGGTCCACGACGACCACGTCGGCGCCGGCGGCGAGGGCCTTGGCGACGATCGGGGGGCGGTCGCCGGGGACGTAGAGCCAGGTCAGGGGGTGCGGGGTCACAGGGCGCCCTCCTGTCGGAGCGTGGTCAACTCGGTGTCGGTCAGGCCGAGTTCGGTCAGGACCGGGTCCGTGTCGGCGCCGTGGGGGCGACCGGTCCAGCGGATCGCGCCGGGGGTGGCGGAGAGGCGGAAGAGGACGTTCTGCATACGGAGGGGGCCGAGTTCGGGGTCGTCGACGGTGGTGATCGTGTCGAGGGCCTGGTACTGCGGGTCCGTCATGACGTCCCGTACGTCCTGGATGGGGGCGACCGCCGCCTCCGCCTTCTCGAAGGCGGCGAGGACCTCCGTGCGGGTGCGTTGCGCGATCCAGTCGCCGACCGCCGTGTCCAGGACGTCGGCGTGCCGGGCCCGGTCCGCGCCCGTCGCGAACCACGGTTCGTCGATCAGTTCCGGGCGGCCGACGAGGCGCATCACGCGCTCGGCGATCGACTGGGCCGAGGTGGAGACGGCGACCCAACTGCCGTCCGCCGTGCGGTAGGTGTTGCGCGGGGCGTTGTTCTGGGAGCGGTTGCCGGTGCGCGGCTGGACGTGGCCGAGCTGGTCGTACCAGAGGGGCTGGGGGCCCAGCGCGGTGAGGATCGGTTCGATGATCGCCATGTCGACCACCTGGCCCTCGCCGGTGCGGTCGCGGGCGGCGAGGGCCGTCATCACGGCGTACGCCGTCGCCAGGCCCGCGATCGAGTCGGCGAGGCCGAACGGCGGGAGCGTCGGGGGCGCGTCCGGTTCGCCGGTGATCGCGGCGAAGCCGCTCATCGCTTCGGCGAGCGTGCCGAAGCCGGGGCGGTGGGCGTAGGGCCCGAACTGGCCGAAGGCGGTGACCCGGGCGAGCACCAACTTCGGGTTGGCGGCGGAGAGTTCGGCCCAGCCGAGGTCCCATTTCTCCAGGGTGCCGGGTCGGAAGTTCTCGATGATCACGTCGGCGGTGGCGGCGAGGCGGAGGAGGGTGGTGCGCCCGCCCGGCTTCGACAGGTCGAGGGTGATCGTGCGCTTGTTGCGGCCGAGGAGTTTCCACCAGAGGCCGATGCCGTCCTTCGACGGGCCGTGGCCCCGGGAGGGATCGGGCTTGGTCGGGTGCTCGACCTTGATGACCTCGGCGCCGAAGTCGCCGAGCATGGTGGCGGCTAGGGGACCGGCGAAGAGCGTCGCGAGGTCGAGAACGCGCAGGCCGGACAGGGGAGTTGTGGTCGTCGTCCCGGTCATGACGCGTACTGCTTGTCGATCTCCGCGCGGTACGGCATCGACGCCGTCGCCCCGGGCCGCTGCACGGAGAGTGCTGCGGCCGCTGCCGCCCAGGACAGCGCTTCCCGTGCCGGGCGGCCCTCGGCGAGCGCCACCGCCAGCGCGCCGACGAAGGTGTCGCCCGCGCCGGTCGAGTCCACGGCGGTCACTTGGGGCGCGGGGACGGTGAATGGCTCGGCGCCCCGGGCCGCGTACAGGCTGCCCGCCGCGCCCAGGGTGACGATCACCTCGGGTACCTGGTCGAGCAGGGCTGCCGCTGCCTCACGTGGGTCGGTGTGGCCGGTGAGGGCGGTGGCCTCGTGCTCGTTGGGGACCAACAGGTCGACGGCGGCGAGGAGTTCGGGGGGTAGTGGCTGGGCGGGCGCGGGCGTGAGGATCGTACGGACGCCGTGGCGGCGGGCCGCTTCCGCGCCCGCGATCACCGCGGCGAGCGGGATTTCGAGTTGGAGGAGCAGGGCGTCGGCCGTGGCGATCGTGGCCTCGTCGCCGGGGGCGAGGTGGTCGACGGTGCCGTTCGCGGCGGGGATGACGACGATCGCGTTGCCGCCCTCGTCGTCCACGACGATGTGCGCGGTGCCGGACGGGCCCTCGACGGTGCGCAGATGGTCGGTGTCGACGCCGGAGTGTTCGAAGGTGGAACGGAGTTGGGCGCCGTAGGCGTCGTTGCCGACCGCGCCGACGATCGTGACGTTCGTCGCGCCCGCGTGGGCCGCGGCGATCGCCTGGTTGGCGCCCTTGCCGCCGGGGATCGTGCGGAACTCCCGTCCCGTCACGGTCTCTCCGCGCTGCGGGGCCTTCGCGACGTAGGCGACGAGGTCCATGTTCGTGCTGCCGAGCACGGCGATGTGGGTCATGGGCGGGCGGTCTCCTGATGGGTGAGCCGGGCGAGGGTGTCGAAGCCGATGCCGTTGAAGTCGCCTACGGAGGTGGCGAGTCGGTTCTTGAGAGGGGTCGTCCAGCGGTCGGGGAGTGGGGTGTCCGAGAGGAGGGCGGTGATGCTGCCGACCGTCGCTCCGTTCGAGTCGGTGTCCCAACCCCCGGACACCGCGCGGCAGATGGAGCCGGTGAAGTCGCCGTCCGCGTGGGTGAGGGCGGCGGCGATCAGGGCGGTGTTGGGGATCGCGTGGACCCAGTGGTGGGTGGGGGAGTAGGTGGCGTGGAGTTTGTCCACGACGGTGTCGAAGTCCCGGTGTTTTCGGGCCAGTTGGAGGGCGTGGTGAATCGCTTTGGTGAGGCGGGAGTTGGGCGGGATGACCGTGAGTCCTGTGCGCAGGCAGGTGTGGATGTCGTGAGTGCCGGTGGTCGCGGTCGCGATGGTGGCCGCCGTGAACATCGCCGCGTAGACGCCGTTCGCGGTGTGGGTCAACGTGGCGTCGCGGTGGGCCTGTTCGGCTGCCGCGGCGGGGTTTCCGGGGTTGGTCCAGCCGTGCAAGTCGGCGCGGATCAGGGCGCCGATCCACTCGCGGAACGGGTTGCGGTGACGGGCCGTTCGCGGGGGTTCCAGGCCGGTGAGGAGGTTGCGGTAGGCGATGCGTTCGGCGGTGAAGGTGCGGCCTGCGGGGAGTTCGTCGAGCCAGAGCTTCGCCACGTCCGCGGTGGTGAAGTCCCTGCCGTGGCGTTGCAGCAACAGGAGGTTCAACAGGGGGTAGTTGAGGTCGTCGTCCTCGGGCATGCCGTCGATGTTCTCGGCGAGGGAGGTGGGGGC